>CAZTOF010000581.1:0-8774 GCA_964615515.1 uncultured Gemmatimonadaceae bacterium | reverse complement strand
CACCAAGTGTTGCACAACGGCCCCAAGGTGACCTTCCACATCAACATGATCGTCCAGACGCGAGGCTCTGCATATGGCTTCGGACTGGCCCAGGCGGCCGGCGACCGCCTGCGCCTCGCGCCTGCCGACTCGGTGCTGCCTGCCAGCGAGCTCGCCGGCTACGCCGCCCGGTGGCGCACCTACCACTTTGACGATACCGGGCCCCAGTCTCCGATGCTGCGGGCCGCCAGGATCGAGAACAACCGCCACCTCCGGGCCGACGGCGCGAACCTCGCTGCCTTCCTGTACCTTCTCATGGAGCGGTATCCGGATAGCTACCGAGCCATCACGAACACGATACGATCCGCCGTGCCGTTCCTGGAGGATCTGGTCTTGGAGCCCCGGGCGCGGAACGAATCGACAATCGCCCTGGAGTGGCGTCACGTGGGAGTTGGAGAGAGACTCTACGCGGAGGCGCTCTCCGACGGCTCGCTTCGGCTTATCGCCTTGGTCACGGCACTGCTCCAGCCGCCCGCTCTACTTCCCAGCGTGATGCTCATTGACGTGCCGGAGCTTGGCCTGCACCCTTCGGCGATTTCGTTGGTAGCGGAACTGATCAAGGGCGCGTCGGTGCGCAGCCAGGTGATCGTGGCCACGCAATCGCCTCTTCTCGTCGACCACGTCGGGCCGGAAGATGTCCTGGTCACCGAACGCGAGCGCGGTGGGACACGCGTGACCCGGCTGGAGAGCGAGCGCCTGGGCCCGTGGCTGGACGACTACAGCCTTGGACAGCTTTGGGAGATGAACGAACTGGGCGGAACGCCAGGACCGGAGACGGCTGTGGAGGCCGGATACCCTTGAGCAGGCTGCTGGTGCTGTGCGATGGCCACACGGAGACTATGGCTTGCCTTCAGCGAGTCCCAACGGGTGGCCCGGACGGCGGTGATCGGAGTCGGAACCGGACGTTGGCCGTCGAGCCGCCGTTGTCGAGGCGGCCGCTGGAGACGACATCGCTGCAGCGCTGGGACCTTCCCAGGCGGGTGACCGCTTCGTTCCCGTCGTCATGCTCCACGAGTTCGAAGCTCTACTGTACAGCGACTGCCGGAAGTTCGCGGACGCCTTGGCGGGATTCGGTGACGACCTCCCGGCAACCGAAATGGCCGCCAGGCTGGAAGGGACTCGGCGGAATCATGCTACTCCCGAAGAGATTGACGACGATCCGCGGAAATCTCCGTCCAAGCGCATCCAAGAAGTCATTCCTGGATACCGCAAGCGCTCGATGGGGCCTCAGGCCGCCCGCGCGATCGGGATACCGGCCATGATGCGGGCGTGTCCGCACTTTGCGTCATGGATCGAACGTCTTTCCGGTCGCATTCGCTCGGGCTGAACGGTGCGGTCAGCGATCAACACCACCGGTCGGGCCCGATCTCGTACGCCGGCCCGGATTCGGCAGCAACGGCCGGGGCCCGTCGGCTTCCCAGCAGCTTCGGTTCCCGCTCGGCATGCCCCCGGCCAACCACCGAACGACTCGATCACGCCGTCGATCTCGACCATGCCGCTGATGGTACGGGCCAAGGCGACCACGATCCGCTGCTACTGAATCATTTCGCTTTCCGCAAGGGCTGATCCAGCCCGTAAATCAACCGGCGCGCATCCTCGCTTCCCGCAGGAAGAAATGTATTGACGATCAGGCGGTCGATGGTCGCGCCGGGCACTATCCGGTCTCCGAAGAAACCAGCGGCTCAAGGCGCGCGATCAGATCCGGCAGTTCGTGGCGAACAGTGTCCCAGACGAGCGGATAGTCGATGTCGAAGTAGGCATGTACCAGACGATTGCGCATGCCAACGATGCGCCGCCACGGGATGTCCGGGTTGGCCTGCCTCGTGTCTTCGCTCATCTGCGCGGCGGCCTCGCCAACTATCTCCACCGACTTCAGAACCGACAGCTGCATCTGTCGGTCCTCCACGAAGTCGTCGAAGGACCGCCCTGCCGTAAAGGACAACGCATCGCGACCATGTCCAGCAGCAACGCGGAGTCTTCACGCGGCATAGACCACCCGCACGGTCTCCAGGATCGCCTTCCGGCGAATGTGGTTTCGGCTTCCCTCGATGGCGGCTCGGGTCATCAGATCGACCTCGCGGGCGAACATCTCGGCCAGCTCCCTGCTCATCTTGGCGGCTGCGAACAGCCCAACCGTCTGCCCCGCCTTGAATCGGACGAGAACGTCGACGTCGCTGTCGGGCCCGAAGTCGTCGCGCAGCACCGACCCGAAGAGCGCCAGTTCCGCCACCCGCCAGCGGTCGCAGAAAGCCGCGATCTCACTCATGGGAACGCCCAGACGGGCGGCCAGACGGTCGCGCTCCGCCAGTTCTCCGGCTCCCGACCGCACCGACGCGCTCATCACGCCAGCTCCACGATCTTGAGGCTCTCGACGCCGCGATCGTCCACGATCTTGACCGCCGCGCGCCCGTGCCCGCCCGGCTCGAACGGGAGCGACGCGGTCCCGCGGTAGGCCGCCATCCGGGTCGCGTCGATTTCCGCCCTGAGGCTCTTCGCCAGCTTGGCCCAGCCGTCCTTGGTGCCGGCCATCGGAAAGAACACCTGACGCGGGAACAGACTGCGCCCGTCGTAGTCGGGATCGAGCATCCAGAGCGCGATCCTGTCGGCGTTGCCGGATTCCACATTCCCCGTTGTCGTGTTGTAGTAGTCGAACCCTTGCACCGAAACGCGGAACTTGCCCTCGTCCTTCCCCTGGGATATGCGTTCGACGGACACGTCGGGCTGGCCGACGAGCCAGAAGCTCTCGTTGCTCGCCCGCTTTCTCTTGAGGTCGTCTGTCAACAGGTCCGCGTTCATCTGCGCCTTGAGCAACGTCACTCCCGGCCAGCTCGTCTCGTCGATGTCCTTGGACGCCTCGGGGTCGAACTGGAAGGCCGCGAAGACGATGACCGATGGCCGGGGAACAAGGTGCGACGCCTCCTCGATCGCGCGCGCCACCTGCCGCTGCTCCATCGGCGCATGATCGGGACCGAACGACACCACCGCCCGAGCGCTGGGCGCGGCGTCTTCGGTGCCCGATGTGGAAATTCCGCCGGGCCTCGTCTCTCCCTCGGCATGAAGGTGCCTATGGCCCGGCAACGGCTCCAGCCGCACGAACGCGACGCGTTGGCCGCCCTTGCCGCGAATGCCGGTCTTCAGAAGCTCGTCGCGCCAGTCGCCCTGCCTGACGGTAGGCCCCGTCCGCGCCACCGAATCGTCGGAGGGTCGCGGTTCCCGCACAACGAAATCGCTGATCGGGAGCACGGTGGGGGCGGGAACCGCTTCGACCGTGAAGGGGCCGGTGACGCGGGCCTTGGAACGGTCGGGCCGGGGCTGATCGTACAGAACGACTTCGGCGGAAGGCTCGTCGTAGGCGAGCGTCTTCGCCGAGACCTTGGGGACGCTGCGGTACCGGAACCCGCCCCCGACCCCCTCGGCCGGACGGGCCAGTTCGTGATAGTCGAAGTTCGCCGTCATGAGCCGCTGCTTGGCGAGGGCGGTCGCGACGCGCGACGTGTCGCAGGTTATCCAGCGCCGGCCCCATTGCTCGGCGACGTATGCGGTGGTTCCGCTGCCGCACGTCGGATCGAAGACCAGATCGCCGGGGTCCGTCGTCATCAGGAGGCAGCGCTGTATCACCTTGGTGGCCGTTTCGACCACATAGCGCTTGCCGGTGGGTGACATCGGCGCGGGCCAGATGTTGTTGATCCTCCGCCCAGGCACCTCGTCCTCGTACTTCTTCCACATGAGTTGCGTCTGGCCATCTTGGGCTTCAAGCCTCTCCAGGCCGGCTAGCCTGTCCAGCCCAATTGCCGAGACCCGCCATTGCTGGCCCGTAGGAACTCGAAACACACGGCCATTCCACTCATAGGGATCGGATCGACCAGTCGTGGAGACCCCTCGGGACATCAGGGGCATTCGTCGGCAAATGCGCGCACCTGTGGGCAGGTACTTGTCGGGGTCGAAACGCTCTTCCGTGAGCGGTCCGCGGCACTGGCCGCCGGGCAGTTCCACCATCACATGCCAATTGAAGAACCGAATCACCTCGGCACGGCTGAGCGGCTCGTACAGCTGCCGGTACTTCGCACGGTTCCCGTCCCTTGCGTACCAGAGCAGATAGTCGGCCACCTCGGGCAGAGTCCTGGCCGAACTGCCCCCCGTGGTCACGTAGGAGATCGTCGCCACCCTGTTGTCTGCGCCGAAGATGTCGTCCATGAGCATTCCGACTCGATGGACGTTCTCCTTGCCGATCTGAACGAAACAGCTTCCGCTCTCATGGAGAAGCTGGCGGGCCAGCAGCAGGCGGTCCCGGAGGTATGACAGGTACGAGTGAATGCCCAGCTCCCAAGTGTCCCGGAACGCGCGAATCTGCGCCGGCTCGGCCGTCAAGTCGGTATCCCTGCCGTCGGTGACTTCGCGACGGTTCACGAACGGCTGGAAGTTGGAGCCGTACCGGATGCCGTACGGCGGGTCCATGTACACCATCCGGACCTGCCCGCCGAGACCCTCCTTCTCGATCAGGCTGTTCATGATGAGGAGGCTGTCGCCCGAGATCAGACGGTTGGTCCAGTTATGCCGGTGCCGGTAGAACTCGATGGCCTGTCGCAGGGGCGGGTTTTCCTCGGGCGTGGCGAACAGGGATCCCTGCACCGCCGTGTCCCGCGTCTTCCGTACGGCTTCGATAATCGTCCGGGGGTCGATCCGCTCGTGGACGTGGAGGGACACCGTAGGCACCTCGAACGACGTGTGTTCCGCCTTGCCGGACCAGGAGAGCTGGGGATCGAGATGCGGATCGTGGGCGTAGGTCTTCTCGCCGGCGTCCCGGTCGGTGTCGGGTGTGACCAACCCCACGGGAGGGTTGTTGACGCGCTCCTTGTGGGGATGCTCGTACGTGGCGATGTTCCGCCCCGCCTTGCCTTTCCGTCGCGCTATGATCTCCCTTGGGGTGCCCGGCACCCGGCTGGATACGCTCTGAGTCCTTCGCCATCGCGGGGGCGAGCGGGTGTCCGTCCGCGCCGCGCTGAGAGCCTGTGGGCCGCTACCAAGATCGGTCGCTTCGGACGAGGTTTCAAGCGCCAGCGTCTCCGTCCGGACTCCCACGGAGCGCTGGGGCTTCGGCCTTTGCCGGGATCGCGATGAACAGGGACGACCGACATGCCTCAACTGGCCTTCTTTCCATGGATCGAGCTCGCGTGCGACATCGATACCGAGGGCTACTCGCTACGGAGGTTCAAGCGGGGAAGACTGCCGGGACCGGCTCCCGACGGTCAGGCGACCATCGATGCCGTACTTGATCCGTATCGCGATCTCAGGGACAGGCCGATCCGCAATGCGGTCATCCTGGCCGCCCACGACCGGGGATTGACAGAGGATCTGTCCGAGGAGGACAAGGCGGAACTGTTTCTGTTCGCCGAGCTGTTCGCCTTCGCGGCCCTCGCCGCACGGAGGTTCTTCACCTTCGACTACTGCAACCGCGACGACCTGCGCCTTGTGATTCAGTCGTTCGAGGATCCGCGGGGTGGCGCACTCATGGAAATGCGGCGACGCGATGGGGTCCAGTGGTCGAGCGTTTCCCGCGACCACTTCAGGGTCCAGGTGCCAGCGCATGCGTGCCTCCGCGGCAAGCAGATCAAGCCCGACTGCGCCCTGCTCGAGGCGCTCCTCCGGTCCCGATCCCGTGATGAGTGGTCGGGGCTCTACCGCGGCATCGTCCTCTTCAACCAGGCCAACACCGACGCGCCGGACGTGTCCATGGACACGGAGTTTGTGCTGACTTACGCGGCGATGGAGCAGATTCTGGGAATCTCGTCGGCCTCGGATCGGAGGCGGTTCCACGCGAAGTTCGCCAAGGCATGGGACCCGAGCCGAGAGGTGCCTCGGACCGAATGGCGAGCGCCAACGACCGGTAAGACTTGGACAAAGGACAACCTCCGGTCCTGCTGGGCGTACGACCTACAGGCTAGTCGCGGGAACTTGGCGCACGGCAAGGGTGAGAGCGCGCGACCATCGCTGTGGACCGTTCGCCCGCACCTTCTGTTGACGTCCTTCACCGTACCCAGGCTCGTCAAGCGGGTCCTGTCAAGGCTGGGCCTCTATGACGCGACGGACGACGACGAGCGGGACATCGACGCCCTCGAACCCCTGCTGAACCTACCGGACGTGTTCGCGAAGTCCGAACCGGAGGAAGACGAAGTGGTCGATGCGGACGAGGACTACGCGTGGCGGCGGGTGCTGCGGCGCGAGAAGGACCGCCAGCTCGAGCAGTTCATCGAGAAACACTTGGACGCCACACTTCGCGACGCGACGCCACGTACGAGTGGAAAATAGTAAAGCAGACATAACATTCTGTAAAATCGAGTTGACATTGTGGTGAAGGGGCCGGAGACGGCATACCCTATGTCCATGCGTAACATGCATTCGGCGTCTCCAAGGCTACGTTCGGTGCCACTCCTGGGCCCGGCGCCGCGCAATGACCGAGGCGCCCCACGGCTGACCCCGCGAAGGGGGGCCGCAGCGGGGCGATTCTGCCCGCCGCCGACTTGCCCGTGAACCCGAAGGTACAGCGAATCAGCGCAAAGCTCGATCTCGTCGTTCCAGGCGATAGCACCATGCGGAACGACATGGACCCGCTCGAGGACCTCCGCGGCGGCCCCAGTTCGCCGCGCAGCCCCATCGAGACCTCATGGCACCCGAGGGCCAGCAGGGTTCCGGCACTCTTGCAGTATCCGAACACGCAGGCCGTGACGCTCTCATAGTAGACATCCGGATGCGGGCGAGGCGGCTGAGTAGGTCGGTCGGTGAAGTCAGTCGTCCGTCCGCAAATCGTTCAGGTCGCGCGCCGGGTCGTTGGGTCGCTTGCGCGCTCTCCGGAACGGACTGGGCGCTCGTTCCATCCGCTTCCTCACGCGGCGAACGCGCTCCCGCGTCTTCGCCCGTCGCTTCTCCAGAATCTCCCTCTGTAGCCGCTGGTATTCCTTCATCTGCCTCTTCTCCGCTTAGCTTGGGCTGAACTGCGGCCGCGTCGGGCCCGCCTGATCATCGGTCATCCGCCGGCTCCCTTCGATTCGAGGTGTTGAATGACGCCGCCAGCTGCCCAAGGGGTCGAAAGCCACGCGTGCCGAAGGTCAGGCAGCCGGACCCAACCGCCCGACTCCCACGGCCAGGCGTCCCAAGTCGCGTGTATGGAGGGCGTCGGCCAATGCTTCGAAGAATGAGTCCCGGAACGCCATCCCGTCCGATTCCTCCGGGATGAAGACATCCACCACGACGGAGGTCAATTGGACGCCGTCGTCGTCCGTCACGGAAACCACCTCCGGTGCGCTGAACAAGGCGCGCGGCTCGAGTCGGCGGGCCAGTCGCTTCATGCGCTCGACCGGAGCCCGCATTCCTTCGGCCCCCGCCTGGTCGTACCAAGGGCGGATGGCGGGTCGGATCGACGTCGCAGGTTGTTCCGTCGAGGCTGTCGGTTCGGCATCGGTAAGGCCGTACCAAGCTGCGGCGCCCTCCACCACCCAGGAATCCAGCTCGGCGGAGTTCGGGATCGGCACCCAAGCCCCCGCATGCGTGGACGAGCTCACCGGCACCTGATGCTTGAGGCTCGCCACTGTCATGGCCATCTCTTCCTGAGAGCCAGCTTCTGGAACATTAGTGCGACGATCGAGGCTCCGGTCTGGATGGCGTGGTTCGCCTTGAAGAAGTCCGCGCGCCCGATCTGTTCCTGGGTCAGGTTGGTCCCCACTGTAACCCGAACCGGGAGACCGGGTTCGTCCTCCGCTCCGGCCCCATCCAGCTCGATGGAATGGCCGACAGACTGGTGGTGAAGAGCCAGGTGCAGGTCGCACAGGAAGGTCGCTCTGGACTCCTGATCCAGCTCACGGACCACCGCCTGGTGTTGAGGCGAAACCCCAACAGTTGCCTGAATGGCCAGGTAGTTGAAGTCCGAGCGCCGCTGAGCCACGATGGTCGTGAATGCCTGCCCGCCGACCAGGAGACCCCATTCGAACTCGGCATCGTGCTGTGGATGCGGTTGGGATTCCAGTCCGAAACCGGCGATCCAGTTCTCCACTGCTTCACGATTCACCCGGGTTTGCGGCGTTCCTTGGACCATAATTGGCTGGAGGACCCGATTCGGTGCTGGGGTCCGCTGCTAGTGGCGGACGATTGACAAGGGAGGCCGTCCAACGTAACTCCCGGCGCCCCTCCTCCAAGCGATCCCTCGATACTACCTCCGCACCGCCACCATCAGTCCGTCGCCCACGGGCAGGATTGTGGCCTCGAAGCGCGGGTCGCCGGCCACACGTTTGTTGAAGCGGTGGATGTGCACCGCGAGCTCGTCGGACCCCGCGGGATCCAGCACGCTTCCGCGCCAGAAGGCGTTGTCCGCCATGAACAGGCCGCCCCGGCGGAGCAGTCGCGCCGCCTGCTCCAGGTAGTCGCAGTAGCGCTCCTTGTCAGCGTCCAGGAAGATCGCGTCGAAGGGGGGATCCGGGTCCATCGCGGCCATGAGGTCGAGGGCGTCGCCAAGGCGCACCCTGGCCCGGTCGGCGAGGCCGGCGTCCTGCAGCGACGTGCGGGCCACGACGGCACGGTCCGGGTCGATCTCCAGGGTGACAAGCTCGCCGTCCGCGGGCAGCGCCCGCGCGATCCACACCGCCGAGTAGCCGGCCAGGGTGCCGACTTCGAGGACGCGGCGGGCGCCGGAGGCGCGTAGCAGGATCTGGACGGCGCGGGCGGTGGCGGGGGGGAGCTGGATCGGG
>CAZTOF010000580.1:0-2803 GCA_964615515.1 uncultured Gemmatimonadaceae bacterium | reverse complement strand
GGCGAGAGTAGTATGCCGCGGTGCGGAGGACAACTGGGAGATAGAGTATCTCTGGATTCACTGCTGGGAAGATGGATTCTACCCACCCAAGACCTAGGCCAGTTGGAAGGGATGGGTCCCGGCGGCAATCAGCGGCGGTTTCCGCGCTACTGTGCCGGGGCCCATCCCACACGACCAGGCCTCACCCGAACTGTCGGTGCGGAACGTGACTGGCGCTTCGGAAGGGAGGCTTGGAGAGCGAGTACTCAACCTGGTCCTGGTGGTGATGGTGGTGTCGGCGATCATTACGACTGGTGGACTTGTCCGTCGATGGACAGTATCGGAACCCAGGGACGTTGACATGCGTCAAGCGGTTCTGCTTCCCAACTGGACAGAATTGCTACCGGGTGGCCACTCTGAAGGTCCGGAAGAGGCACCGGTGGTGTTCATCGTCTTCTCTGACTTCCAGTGTCCTGCATGCCGCGCTTTCGCGTCGACAATGCGCTTGTTGCGTGCCGACTATCCCGACAGTTTGCGTATAGTCTACAGACACTTCCCGCTCGGAAGCTTCGCGCACTCCACGGATGCCGCGCTCGCCAGCGAGTGTGCGGCGGAGCAGGGCCGCTTCCGCGGTTTTCACGATGCCCTGTTCTCGGACCAAGAGATGATTGGCCAAGTGCCTCGGGGGTACTTCGCCGCCCGCGCCGGAATTCCGGATCGCGAGGCGTTCGCCAATTGCCTTTCAAATGCCAACGAAAGCTGGGTATCCGAGGATCGTCGCTTGGGCGAATCAATCGGGGTCGACAGCACCCCCACGTGGATCCTGAACGGACGAATGATGGTGGGCACTCCTCCACTGGGCTCCCTAAGGGAGAAGGTGATGGAGCAACTTAGACAAGGAGAGGACTGAATGGACGCATGCAGAAACCGCGGAGCCGGTGCCAAGTGGGTCGCATATCATGCCGTGACAATGGTTTGGCTGCTCCTGTCCGCGGATCTCACGACGGCGCAGATTTCAGTGCCGCGGGCCAGTGGGCTGGGCTACTTGGGATTGCAGTGGGAAATCCGCGATGTCATGGAGACGGATCCAGACCGCCAACGACCCCCGGTAGTGGCGGGAGTCTATCCATGCTCACCCGCGCACTTGGCCGGATTGGAGCCCGGAGACGTGCTCGTTCGTGTGAACGAAAGAGATGCGCGGGAGAGTCCCACGTTTCCCCCTGGCGGTCCGGATACCGCCTATCGGGTCGAGGTGTTGCGGGGAGAGGAGTCCATGAAGATCGGTTTTGTCTCCGCTGAGGTTCCCGACTCGATGCCCCGTATCGTAAGACAGGCGCCTGTCGGCCCCCCTGGGCATTGGAACTGTGCCGAGCGAACTCTCCGGCGATGAGACGATGCGGATGGTTCGGCCCCAGTCGGATCTCCGGCCTGAAACCCACCTGGGTCGGTGGCTGGATGCTTGTGGTTGCCCACACCAACTCCTGCGACAACCCGAGCCGTAGTGTCGACCGTGTATTGGTGGACACCCTCGCCAGCGGACGAGTGGTGGTGTCGAACCCGGACCTGGCCGGGGTAGGGAAGGGAAAGACGCTCGAACTGGTGGAAGAGCTGCGGATCGGAGCGGTTTCCGGCAGCGACGGCAACACTCCGGAACTCTTCGGTCGCGTTCTTTCCCTGGCGGTGGACGAAGAAGAGAACACGTACGTCGCCGACTATCATTGGAACGAGATCCGAGTGTTCGATCGCGAAGGCAACTTCGTCCGGACAATCGGTCGCGAAGGAGAGGGCCCGGGCGAGTTTCTGCGCGTGGCCGGCATCGTCTGGGACCGGGCGAGCCGTGTCCTGTGGACTGTCGACACGCGCGCCTTGCGCTTCAGCGCCTTCGATGCCCGGGGACGCTTCCTGAGAACTCATCCACATGGCCGGGACACCTATGCTTTCTCGTTCCCGTGGGTAGGCTACACGGACCTCAATGGCTTCCTCTACGATGCGGAGCCGGGCAACTTCGACATGCTCCTGAAGCGCAGGACATCTCCGGACGGAGGACTTGCCATAGTGGACAGCCTCGCGATTCCTCGCATTGAGCGGGACACGTACAGTGTAGCAAGCAGCTTCGGTAGCGAGGTCCGAGTTGTTCCGATGCAGCCAGCCAGCATGCGGGCGGTCGGCCCGGATGGCATGGTTTGGTTGTCGACGAGTTCGGAGTTCCGGCTACACGGGGTTGGGTTCAACGGCGACACGCTGCGGACCATCGAACTGAGGCGCCCCGCACGCGGTCTTTCCCGGCGCGAGCGCGACAGCATCGCGGCGGCCAACGGCCTTTCCCCTCGCAGAATACCGCCGAAGCGGCCGATAATCGGGAGGCAGCGGGTAGGGACGGATGGCTGGTTGTGGGTTCCCGTGGAAGGTGGGTCGACCTGGGAAGTGTTCGACGACTTCGGACGCCACATGGGACGTGCCACCTCCCCGGTCCCTCTTGCGTTGCCCCCCGACATCGTCGTCGGCGACGGCAAGATCACAGGCGTTACCAATGACGAGCTGGGGGTGCAGTATGTGGTCAGGCTGCAGCTCCGTTGAGCGAGGCCGGGCCGGGCATCGTCGGCCCCGTGGCATGGCGCTCGGGGTCGCGAAGGCTGTGGTCGCCGCCCTCGCAACCTCATGCCACGAGGCGCCACCCCCCGTCCCGGAAGCTGTCAACGGTTGAGAGACACATTGCGGAATCAGTTTAGCGACCCGTCCTTTCCGGCGCCCCCGACATCGTGCTGCGCCCCGTCCTCGTCGTCAACTGCGCTGACGGGGAGCGGGGGGTTGATCCAGACCTCTT
>CAZTOF010000579.1:0-4005 GCA_964615515.1 uncultured Gemmatimonadaceae bacterium | reverse complement strand
CACCCATGCCCTACCCCGAGATGATGGTGGCCCCGATGCGGCAGGAACTGGTTCGCATCGGCTTCCAGGAACTTCGCGACGCGGAACACGTCGAGCAGGCGATGGACGCCATGGAAGGGACCGTGCTCGTAGCGGTCAACTCGATCTGTGGCTGTGCCGCCGGGATCTTCCGCCCGGCGGTGATGATGGCGTTGGAGAGTGACAAGCAGCCGGACCACAAGGTCACGGTCTTCGCGGGCCAGGATATCGACGCCACGGCCGCCGCGCGGAAACACCTGGTCGGCTACCCGCCCTCGTCACCCTCCATCGCGCTGCTCAAGGACGGCGACGTGGTCTTCATGCTCGAGCGCTTCCAGATCGAGGGGCGCTCGGCCCCGGCGATTGCGGGAGACCTGCAGGCCGCCTTCGACCAGCACTGCTGAATCCTACGCCGCCGCTTCCTTCTTCCGGCCGGCGAGCCACCCGTCGATCGAGTACTTGCCCGCCCCGTGCGCGAAGAAGAAAAGCCAGGTGAAGGCGTAGAAGGCCGCGAGTTCGCCCCCGTTCATGATCGGCCAGAAGCCCCGGTCGGCGTGGGCGATGAAATAGGCCACCGCCATCTGCCCCGAAACCAGGAAGGCCACGGGCCGCGTGAACAGCCCGGCCATGATCAGCAGCCCGCCGAAGAACTCCAGGATCCCGGCGATGCCTCCCCGGCTCATCAGGGTTTCCACCGCTTCCCTTCCCAGCACCCCGAAGAGCTTCTGGGCACCGTGCTGTACAAAGAGGAAGCCCGCCACGATCCGAAGCGCGTTGTGGGTGAGCTCCCTGAGTCCGGCGTGGTCCTTGTTGAACATCGTTGTTCGCCTCCTGAAAAAGGGGGATCGTTCTGATACGACGGGGGACCCGGAAACCGTAACGCGAGCGATGCCGCCGGCGCAAAGGAGCGCGCTCCCACGAGTCCGCGGACAACTCGCGCGCGCACCGAGGAGCGGCGACGCGCCGGGTTGGCAAGGCTATTCCACGAGCTCCTATCCCCGCAGCCGCCGCCGCTCCTTCTTCTCCAGCCGCCGCCGGCGCCGAGCCTCCCGCCTCGATTCCCCCGGGTGCCGGGTCTCGATCTCGACCGACCCGAAGACCGAAAAGCCGTCCACCCGGATCACGGGATCGCCCGGGGCGGCAGGGGCGGGACCGGCGTCCCGCTGCTCGAAGCTGCCGAAGACGGCCGAGCCGCCGCACTGGACGTGCACCCCCGGCGGAACGAGCACTTCGACCGAGCCCATGACCGCAAGTGCGGAAAAGCCCGTGCGACCGGGGCCGAGCCGGGCTTCCCTCAGGTCGATCACGGCCGACCCCATGACCGCCACCACCGTGTTGCTCTTCGCCGGCACCCACGCGCCCGCCCGCCGGGTTTCCCCGAACACGGCCACCGCCCGGTCCGTGGCCCTGATCTCCGCGGCCGTCGCGGCCACCCTGGTCCGGACGATGTTCACCAGGGACCGGTCGGTTTGCGCTGCCCCGCCGCCGCCACCCGCGCCCAGCCCCTCGATCGCCTCTCCCAGCTCGACCATCGACCCGGCCGCGTGGGCCAGGCCGACCCGCCGCTCGAAGTCCTCCACCTCGAGCATGTCCCGCGCGAAACACTCGCTCAGCAGATCGATCGCCTTCTCCCGGGCTTCGTCCAGCTTGATGGGCTCGGCCGGTTTCGCACCGGCGGCCTCCGGTCTTCTATCCTTCGACATCTCTCATTCGCCCCCCACATTGACGACGGTACCCCCGCAGGTCTTGCAGAATCGGGCATCCTCGTCGTGCCCGCCACTCCGGCACCCCGAACACACCCGGTCGCGCACACCCACCTGGCCCCGGGCGGCGTGGGCGGCGTGCGCCAGTTCGACGCTCACGATTCCGGTCGGCACGGCGATCAGCCCATATCCCAGAAGCATGATCATCGCGGCCAGAAACTGCCCGACCGCCGTGATCGGCGTGATGTCCCCGAATCCGACCGTGGTCAACGTGACGACCGCCCAGTAGACGGCCACCGGAATCGAGGTGAAGCCGGCCGCCGGCCCCTCGATCAGGTACATGAAGGAACCGAGGATCACCACCATCGTCACAACCGTGATGAGGAAGACGATGATCCGGAAGCGGCTGGCTGCCAGCGCCCGGCTCAGGACCCGCGCTTCGCCCAGAAAGCGCACCAGCTTGAGGACCCGGAAGACGCGCAGTACCCTCAGCACCCTGATGATGACAAGGAAGCGCGTGTCGTAGAGGATCAGGCTCAGGTACGTCGGGATGATCGAAAGCAGGTCGACGATGCCGAAGAAGCTGAGCGCGTAACGCCGCTTGGACTGGACCGACGCCAGACGCGCCGCGTACTCGATGGTGAAGAGGACCGTGAACACCCATTCCAGCACATGCAGCGCGAAACCGTGCCTGGCCTCGATCGACTCCACCGAATCGAGCATGACGACCAGGACGCTGGCGAGGATGGTGACGATGAGCAGGATGTCGAAGACCCTGGCCCCGACGTGCACGTCCGTCTCGAAGAGGACATCGTAGAGCTTCCCTCGCCAGGGCGGGCCGTCGCGCAGGCGGTTGCTGGGCGCCATCCGGGGCTAGTCGGTTGCAAGCACGACGCCGCTCGGGCAGGACACGCCCGTGCCGCCCAGCCCGCAGTAACCGCCCGGGTTCTTCGCCAGGTACTGCTGGTGGTACTCCTCGGCGTAGTAGAACTCCGGCGCGGGCGCGATCCCGGTGGTGATGGCTCCGAAACCCGCCTCCGCCAGCTCGGCCTGGTAGCGGTCGCGGGACTCCTCCGCCAGTCGCCGCTGCCGGTCCCCCACCGTGTAGACGGCGGACCGGTACTGCGTGCCCACGTCGGCGCCCTGCCGCATGCCCTGGGTCGGGTCGTGCCCCTCCCAGAAGGCGGCCAGCAGGGTACGGTAGTGGACCCGGTCGGGATCGTAGACGACCAGAACGGCCTCGGCGTGCCCGGTGCCGCCCGTGCAGACTTCCGGGTAGGTCGGGTTCGGGGTCAGGCCGCCCTGGTAGCCGGCCGCGGTCGAGTACACCCCGGAAAGCTCCCAGAACCCGCGCTCCGCGCCCCAGAAGCAGCCCATCGCGAAGTAGGCCCGCTGGAAGCCCTCCGGGAAGGGAGGCCGGATCCGGTTCCCGCTGACGTAGTGCAGGGAGGGTACGGCCAGCGGCTCACCTCTCCCCGGCAACGCTTCATGAGGGTCCGGTATTTCGGATTTCCACCGACTCGTAAACATCCGACGTAGGTCCATGGCCGAATGAAGGTAATAGCGTTCGCGGATTTATCCACCGACCACCGGAAGCAGGGACACCGCAGGCTCGCTCGATGCTGAGACCGAGCGCCGCCCGCGCCGGGCCCTGCGCCGGCCGCCTCAAGGCGATCACCGTACAGGACACCCACCGAGGCGCCCGCGGCCGGGAGCGGGGCCGACGGAGCCGACGGCACGGGCGGATCGCGGGGCGGGATGATAGCTTCCGAGGACTCCACCTGCGGAGTGCCCCGACACCTTCCCTCAAATGACGAGACCCTCATGAGCCAACCGTTCTACACCGCCCGCGCCAGCGTCGCCAAGGTCGACGGCATCCACCGCCGCGCCACCCTGGAGGACGGCACCGAGATCGACTTCGGCGTTCACGGCCCCATCAAGTCCCATTTCCGCCTCGACTCGGAACCCGACCGGCCGCTCCCCGTCGACTACCTGGTCGCGGCGGCCGCCGGCTGACTGCTCGGGACGCTCAACGGCGCACTGGAGGTGCGCGGGATTCCGATGGCGAACGACGCGATCAGCGTGACGGCGGAGGGTGTGAACGAGGTGGTGGACCGGGTGGTGGTGCTTACGAAGATCCATGCCCACTACACGATCCGGTTGCCGGAAGGCGCCGCGCGCGACAAGGTCGACCGGGCGCTGTCCACCCATGTGGCGAAGTGTCCGACGGCGCAGAGCCTGAAGGGGGCGGTCGAGGTGACCTGGACGGCGGACGTGACGGAGG
>CAZTOF010000578.1:0-1543 GCA_964615515.1 uncultured Gemmatimonadaceae bacterium | reverse complement strand
CACGCCCACCGTGTGGATCGTCACCCCGGCCTCGCCCGCCGCCACCAGCGCTTCGGCCACGCCCCCCTCGTGATCCTCCCCGTCCGTCACCACGACCACGATGCGGTTCTCGGGCGGCGTCTCCGCCAGCGCCTCGATGCCGACCTCGATCGCCCTGGCCAGGTCCGTGCCCTGCGTCGACATCATCCCGGGGTCCATCGCGTTCAGGAACATCATGGCCGCGCCATAGTCCGCGGTCAGCGGGCTCTGCACGAAGGCGTCCCCCGCGAAGGCCACCAGGCCGATCCGGTCGCCGTCGAGGCGCCGGATGATGCGCCCCACCTCGATCCTGGCGCGCTCCAGCCGGTTGGGCGCGATGTCCTCGGCGTACATCGAGCGGGAGACGTCCAGCGCGACCACCACGTCCTGTCCCTCGCGCCGCACCGTCTCCACGCGCGTCCCGAATTGCGGACGCGCCAGCGCCAAGGCCAGCAGCGCCACCGCCCCGAGTACGAGCGCGGCCTTCCAGCGCCGCCCCGTCACGCTCACGGTGGGGCGGAGCCTGCGCACCAGGTGGTGCTCGCCGAAGCGGTCCAGCAACGCGCGGCGGCGGCGGCTCGCATACCAGTAGAGGACCACGAGCAGCGGGAGCAGAGCCAGGCTCCAGAGCGCGACGCTCTCACCGAAGCGGAACATGCTAGAGCACCCCGGAGCGACGCGGTCCGGGCCCGCTGCACCGCCGCTCGAATGCCGGGGCGAGCCTGTCCATCAGGGAAGCGTCCTCAGCCATGTGCGCCCCAGCACGAGTTCGGCCAGGAGCAGGACCAGGCCGACCAGCAGGGGAAGGTGGAAGCGCTCGCCGTAGCTCGTGAAGTTCTCGACCTGGATCTCGGTGGTCTCGAGCTCGTCGATCTCACGGTAGATCGCCTCGAGGCTCTCCCGGTCGGTCGCGCGGTAGTAGCGGCCCCCGGTGGTCTCGGCGACGGCGCGCAGGGTGGGTTCGTCGACATCGACCCGGATGTTGGCGTAGCGGCTGCCCCCGAAGCGGTCGGGCACCGGGACACGGGCCGTCCCGCGCGAGCCGGCCCCGATCGTGTACACACGGACCCCGAGCGCCTCCGCCACCTGGGCCGCCGTCACCGGATCGATCTCGCCCCGGTTGTTGCGCCCGTCGGTGAGCAGCACCACCACCCTGGACGCGGCCTCGCTCGCCTGCAGCCGCTTCACGGCCGTGGCCAGCCCCATCCCCACCGCCGTCCCGTCTTCGATCATGCCCACCTCCAGTTCGCCGATCAGCGACACGACCACCGAATGGTCCAAGGTGAGCGGCGCCTGCGTGAACGCCTTCCCGGCGAAGATGACCAGTCCGATCCGGTCGTTCCTTCTTCCGGCGGCGAATTCGGCGGCGACGGCCTTCGCGGCCTCGATCCGGTTCGGGACCAGGTCCTCGGCCAGCATCGAGCTGGAGATATCGAGCGCCAGCACGATGTCGACTCCCTCGGTGACGACGTTCTCGCCCGTCACGCCGGTCTGCGGCCGCGCGAAGGCGACGACCAGGCAGAGC
>CAZTOF010000577.1:0-8898 GCA_964615515.1 uncultured Gemmatimonadaceae bacterium | reverse complement strand
GGTGTACCCCTCCGGGTTCGGGGTGTCGGCGTCCCAGCCGTTGAAGTGGATCGTGGTGTGGTGGGGCTGGGAGGCGTCGGTCACGAAGTGCCCCAGGACCCCGGCGTCGTTGACGATGCGCTCCTCGATCCACTCGCGGCGCTCGTCGTCCTGCTCGGCGCGCCATCGGCGGAACCCGTTCACCGTCCGCTGGTACAGCTCGGCGATGCGGTAGGGGAGGAACCCCGCGTCACGCTCCGGGCGCTCCAGACCCGCTTCGTAGAGCAGCCGCAGATAGACGAATCGGTCGGGCGCGTCAAGGGCTCCGTCGGGGACGTTCTCCAAGTCGACGTAGTGGTCGTAGGCGAAGGCCTGGTTCATCTCGCGCTGCTCGCGCACCCGCCAGCGGTCGGGCTCGGGGTTGAGGTACACCAGCTGCTCGCCCGCGGCGCGGAAGAAGCCGGGCATCTCCTGAGGAAGCATGGCCGCGGCGGCCCGCGCAGCCATTTCATGGCCCACGAAACCCCAGGGGGGATGAGGGGAAACCCTCTCCCGGCCGGGGGAAGAGGCCGCGGGCAGCGCCAGGATCGAGACCATGGGCGCCAGCAGGCCCACTGCCGCACGAACCGCGCGTGCCGCCGGGCCGGTACCGCTACCGCCCTCCCGCTTGCCGCCTTGGGAGAGTCGAGAACGGCGGCTCATCGTTTCACCTCCTCGCGCGCGATGACGTACGGAGACCTCTGCACCGTCGGCATCACGAGCATGTTGAGCACGTTGACCCGAGGCGGCGCGTTGACGACATAGTGCACCGCGTCGGCGATGTCCTCGGGCATGAGCGAGTCGACACCCTCGTACGTTCTGCCGGCCCGCTCTTCGTCCCCCCGGAACCTCACCAGCGAAAACTCGGTCTCCACGAGCCCGGGATCCACCGAGGACATGCGCACCTTCGTCCCCACCAGGTCCAGATTCGCGGCTTCGGTCAGGGCGCGGACGGCGTACTTGGTCGCGCAGTAGACGTTGCCCATCGGGTAGACCACGTGCCCGGCAACGCTCCCGATGTTCACCACGTGGCCCGCGTCGCGCGCGATCATCCCGGGGAGCAGCGCCCGCGTCACGTTGAGGAGTCCCTTGAGGTTCGTGTCGATCATCTCGTCCCAGTCCCGGTGGCTCCCCTCCTGGAACACGTCGAGGCCGCGGGCGAGTCCCGCGTTGTTGACCAGGATATCGACGTCCACCCCATCCCGTTCCAGCCGGTCCGCAAATCCCGCCACGCCCTCCCGGTCCCTCACGTCGAGGACATGCCGGAGCGCACTTCCTTCGGCCGCCCCGTTGATTTCATCGGCCAGCGACGCGAGTCGTTCACCGCGCCGGCCGACGAGCACCAGCCGGACGCCCGCCTCGGCGAGGGTGCGGGCGCAGGCCTCGCCGATCCCGGACGTGGCGCCGGTGACGACGGCGGTCCTGCCTCGGATTCGGTTCATGGTGGTGGGCGGGGCCTCGCTTACCCCGGGGGTGGCGGCTACCGGGATCCCCGTGCTCCCGGACCGGAGACGGGACCCGGGGCGAAGAGCCGTGTGGGAGGCGCCATACTAACCGGAGCGAATCGGCACCAGCAAGGCGGCTGGACGCGGGATGGAGTGCAGCCGGCCGACGTGCGGGTGCCGGGAACCGCGTGGGACTTTCGGTGTTCCCGGATGCGCCCTACAATCATTCCACGTAAAACAGCGCAAATACACGCAAAACAGCGCAAACCGTCGCGGTCTACCTTCGGGATTCGGACCGTCTCCGGGATCAATCGTCGCCAACATGGAGGAGGCCTGAGGATGTTCTCAAGAAGTGTCCGGGAACCGGGATTGGTATGCGCCCTGATCGGTGCGGCAGTGGTGGCCGGATGCGAGAATCCCCGGCCGCCGGGGCTGTGCGGCGTGATCGCGTCGCAGACGGTGACGGTCGGGGAGACGGCTGCGGTGAGCGCGTGTTTCGAGGATCCCAACGGCGACGTCCTGAGGTACGAAGTGGCGAGTTCGGATCCCGGCATCGTCGCCGCGTCGATCTCCGGAACCATCGTGACGTTGAGAGGGGTGGTGCCGGGCGCGGGCACGGTGACGATCACCGCGACCGACGCGACGGAGCTGCAGGGGTATCAGGAATTCCGGGTGACGGTGCCCAACCGTCCACCGGCGGCCGTGGGCCGGATCGCTCCGCGCGAGCTGGCGGCCGGGGCGTCGGGCACGGTGGATGTCGCCCCCCACTTCAACGAACCGGACGGCCAGTCCCTTGCGTATGGGGTAACGGTATCCGACACCGGCATCGTGTCCCCGGCCGTGGCGGGAAGCGTCGTGACCATCGAGGCTCGGGCGAAGGGCGTCGCGACCGTGACGGTGACAGCCTCCGATCCCGGCGGCATGACGGCGGCACAGAGCTTCGTGGTTACGGTCCCGAACCGCCCGCCAGTGGCGGTGGGATCGATGCCGGAACAGACCATCGAGGTGGGCGAGATCGCCACGATCGACCTGACCGGCTACTTCTCCGACCCGGACGGCGACGCCCTGGCGTTCACGGCGGCCTCCTCGGCCACCGGCGTGGCCTCGGTTGAGGTCTCGGGGAGCGATCTGACGGTGCTGGCAGTCGCCAAGGGGACGGCCACGGTGACGGTGACCGCCACCGATGCGGAAGGGCTCGCGGCCTCGCAGGAGTTCGCGGTAACCGCCCCCAACCGGGCCCCGGTGCCGGTCGGCTCGATCGCGGAGCGCACGCTCGAGGTGGGCAAGGCGGAGTCGCTGGGGCTGTCGCGCTACTTCAGCGACCCCGACGGCGATGAACTGGTGTTCACGGCGGCCGTGTCGGAAGAGGGGATGGCCTCGGTCGAGGTCTCGGGGAGCGTGGTGACGGTGACGGCGGTGGCCAAGGGGTTGGTGACGGTCACGCTGACGGCCACCGACACGGAGGGGCTCGCGGCGACGCAGGAGTTCATGGTGACAGTGCCGAACCGGGCGCCGGTCGTGAGCGGGGCGGTCGAGGGGCGGACGATCGCGGTGGGCGAGACCTCGGTGCTGAATCTCTCGGGACATTTCAGCGACCCCGACGTCGATGCGCTGGTGTACGCGGCGGAGTCGTCGGACGCGAAGGTGGCGGGCGTCGCGGTGTCGGACGACGCGCTCGCGGTGACCGCCGCCGCGAAGGGAACAGCGACCGTCATCGTCACGGCCACCGATACGGAGGGCCTGACCGCAACGCTGGAGTTCCTGGTGACCGTGCCCAACCGGGCGCCTCTCGCGGCGGGTTCGATCGAGGCGCGGACGATCGAGGTGGGCAAAGCGGAGTCTCTCGAGCTCTCGGACTACTTCAGCGACCCCGATGGGGACGCCCTCGCCTTCGTCGCGGTGTCCTCGGATCCGGGAGTGGCCGGCGCCCGGGTGTCCGGCAGCGTGCTCACCGTTTCGGCCGTGGCCAAGGGCAGGACCAGGCTGGTGGCAACCGCTACCGACCCGGAGGGGCTGGCGGCCACGCACGAGTTCAGCGTGACGGTGCCCAACCGTGCGCCGCTTCCGGCCACGCCGATCGCGGAGCAGACGGTTGAGGCAGGCGAGACCGCCGCGCTGGAGCTGGCCACGCACTTCACCGATCCCGACGGGGACGCACTGGTGTTCGCGGCCGCGTCGTCGGACGCCTCGGTGGCCGGGGTGGAGGTCTCTCACGGCACGCTCACCGTCACGGCGGCGGCCAAGGGAGCCACGGCGTTGACGGTCACCGCCACCGACCCGGGAGGCCTCGTGGCCACCCAGGTGTTCGCCGTGACGGTGCCGAACCGGCCGCCTCTCGCGACCGAAGCGCTCCGGGACCGCACGATCGAGGCCGGATCAGGCGCCACGGCCGAGTTGGCCCGCCATTTCAGCGACCCCGACGGCGATGCGCTGGGCTTCGCCGCAACCTCGTCCGACACGAAGGTGGCCGCCGTTGAGATCGCCGGGGGTGCGCTCACCGTCACAGCCGTGGCGAAGGGCGCCGCAACCGTGACGGTGACGGCCACCGACACGGAAGACCTGGCGACCACGCGGGCGTTCCTGGCGAGCGTTCCGAACCGGCCGCCGGTCGCGACGGGAGCGCTGGAGGAACGGACCCTCGAGGTCGGAGAGACCGCAAGGCTCGACCTGTCCGGCCATTTCACGGATCCTGACGGCGACGAACTGTCCTACGCGGCGTCCGCCTCGGACGAAGACATCGCGGGCGTCGAGGTCTCGGGCGGCACCGTGGCGGTCACGGCTCTGGGAAAGGGCGCCACCACCGTGGCGATCCGCGCCACCGACACGGACGGGCTGGCGGCTTCGCGGACGTGGGCCATCCGCGTGGCCAACCGGCCGCCGGAGCCACGGGGCTCGATCACGGATGCCACGATCGAGGTGGGCAGGACCGTCACGCTGGAACTGACGCGCCACTTCGGCGACCCCGACGCCGACATCCTGGCCTACACGGCCACCAATGCCGGCACCGGGGTGGCGTCCCTTTCGTTGTCGGGCGGAACCGCCACGGTCACGGCTGTCGCAAAGGGCGAAGCCGAGGTCACGGTCACCGCCACCGATCCGGAGGGCCTCTCGGCCACCCTGACATTCGTGGTCACCGTCCCGAACCGCACACCCGCCGCCGTGGGCACGGTCCCGAAGATGAGCTTGAAGAAGGGGGGGATCGGCAGGGTCCATCCCTGGTCCCATTTCTCCGATCCGGACGACGATGCGCTGGTCTTCGATGCCACCAGTTCCGATGTCGGCGTGGCGAAGGCCTGGATGGCCCGCAACGGGGTGGTCGTGCGCGCGATGGAGAAGGGAACGGCAACCGTGACTCTCACCGCTGAGGATCCGGGGGGGTTGCTCGCCACGCTCTCGTTCGAAGTGCGCGTCGACGGGTCGGGAGGCTCCGGTTCGAACAATCGTCCGACGGTCGTGGGCACCGTCGGAACGCAGGAGCTCGAACCGGACGACTCCCGCACGCTCAACGCCGCGTCGTACTTCGACGACCCCGACGACGACCCCTTGACGTTCTCGGCCACGAGTTCGGACGCCGGCGTGGTGAAGGCCGCCGTGTCCGGAAACCGGATCACGCTGGACGCGGCTGCCGAGGGCGCCGCCACCGTGACACTCGGGGCGAAGGATCCCGACGGGCTTGCCGCCTCTCTGGACTTCGAGGTGGTGGTCGCCGAGGGCGAGGAGCCCAACCGGGCCCCGGTACGGGTCGGAAAGATCCTCGACCAGAGCCTGGAGGAGGGCGACCGGATGAGGATCAACGGCTCTTCCTACTTCAGCGATCCCGACGACGACGAACTCTCGTTCTCGGCCGCGAGTTCCGACGCCGCCGTGGTGTCGGCGAAGGTGTCCGGGAGCGAGGTCACGTTGTCCGCCGGGGCCGAAGGCAGCGCCACCGTGACCATCACCGCGAAGGATCCGGACGGGTTGTCCGCTGCTTCGAACTTCACGGTCACCGTCTCCGGCGACGAGGAGGAGAACCGCCCGCCGAGGGTGCTCGGCAAGATCCTGGCGCAGGAACTGGAAGAGGGTGACACGAGGACCGTCGACGGCACGTCCTACTTCAGGGACCCGGACGGCGATGACCTTTCATTCTCGGCCGCGAGTTCCGAAGATGAAGCGGTCACGGTGAAGGTGTCCGGGAGCAAGGTCTCCCTGTCGGCGATCGCTGCCGGCAAGGCCACCGTAACGATCACGGCGAAGGACCCGGACGAGCTCTCGGCCTCTCTGGAATTCGGAGTGGCCGTCTCGGAGGCCGAGGAGGAGAACCGGCCGCCGGCGGTGGTCGGCCGGATCCCCTCGCAGAGCCTGGAAGTGGACGACAAGGGCACGGTTGACGGTTCTTCCTACTTCACCGACCCCGACGACGACGACCTGGAGTTCTCGGCGCGGAGCTCCGACACGGAAGTGGTCACGGCAAAGGTCTCCGGCAGCACGGTCACCCTGTCCGCGGCTGCCGGGGGGACCGCCACCGTGACGATCACCGCGAAGGACCCGGACGGACTCTCCGCCACGTCGGATCTCGCCGTCACGGTCTCGGAGGAGGAAGAGGAGGAGGAAGAGGAGAACCGTCCGCCGAAGGTGGTCGGCCAGATCCTCGCGCAGGACCTGGAGGAGGGGGACGAGAAGATGGTGGATGCCAGCTCCTTCTTCAGCGACCCCGACGAAGACGAGCTGGAGTTTTCGGCCGAAAGCGCCGACACGGAGGTGGTCGAGGCGGCCATGAAGGGGACCGAAGTCGAGCTGAAGGTCATGGACGAGGGCACGACAACGGTCAAGGTCACCGCGAAGGATCCGGAAGGCCTCGAAGCGGGCCAGAAGTTCGGGGTGACCGTCAAGTCCCAGCCTCCCAACAAACCCCCGCGGGTGAAGACGGTGCCGTTCTGGGATGTGTACTGGGGAGATCCCTTGCTTGAGGACGTCACCCTGAAGGTCGTCATCAGGGATCACTTCCAGGATCCGGACGACGACTATCCCACCCTCACCGTCACGGCGGAATCCACGAACGAGGCCGTCGTCCGCATCGAGAGCACCGACACGGACACGGTCAAGATCGTGACGGTGGCGGAGGGGTGGGCCTCCGTCACGGTGACCGTCACCGACCCGGATGGCCGCTCGGCCAGCAAGAGGTGGGGGGTCAAGGTCAAAGACGTCGCACCGGAGGTCAGAAGTGAAGGGAGAGACTTCGTCATCGCGGTGGAGGAAGAGACCACCCGGTCCTTCTCGTTCTACATCATCGATTGCAACATCGGCGACTCGCTCACCTTCGCCCTGTCCAATTCGGATCCGACCGTGTTGGAGGCGACCGCGGACGGGCGCCTCGCCCGGTTCAGGGGACTCGCCGTCGGCAAGGCGACGATCGAATTCATGGCGGAAGACAGGACCGGGCTGACGGCCGAGATCAGTTTCACCGTCACGGTCGACGACAACCGGCCGCCGGTGATCGTCGATTCCATTCCGAGACGGATCACGGTCACGGAAGGCGACAGCGTCAAATTCGTGCTGACGGACCATTTCGACGATCCCGACGGCGATCCCCTGAAGTACAGTGCGGTGGCGCAAAGGGGCCTGAAAAAGAGAATACGCGGAGATACGCTCTGGATACGGGCGGACCTCCCGGGCAAGAAGTACTTCAGCGTGACTGCCACGGACCCCGACGGCCGCGAAGTGTGGCAGAGTGCCATCATGACGGTGGAGGAACAATCCGAACAGGTGTGGCTGCCGGGGCTCCCCACTGATTCGAAAGTACGGCGGGCACCGGTGGTGACCGTAGTGGCCGCAGCCGGCTTCAAGGACCACATGCCGCGCCCGCAACCTCGAGATCGAGAGTGGCCGTCGGCGGACCGGTGGAGACCCGGGACTCCGGCTCCACCCCGCCGACTGGTCTGAACCCCGTCGCGGGCCGACAATCCGGTCCGGGACCGCCCAAGTCGCCGATCGACGGAGTCGGCCCGCAACTGGAGCGGGTCCGTACGGCGGCCTGTGACGCGGCGGCCTGTGCGCGGCCTTTCCAAACGCCGAACCCCGGCGCAGTATAGGAGCCCGCGAACAGTTCCATGCGAGTACGTCCCGGTACGGGCTCCCGGGGCTTCCGCGTCCGCCCGGCCGCCGGGCCTTCCGCGAATCCCGCCAACCCACCCCAGGAGCCACCCCTTGAGCAACGCCAAGGTCACCCACTACCGCGTGGCCGACCAGCCCAGGGAGGAGCTGAACCCCCTCATCTCCCGCAGCCTCATCACCGGCGAACGGTCCATGCTCGCGCACGTGTACCTCAGGAAGGGCGCGATCGTGCCGATGCACTCGCACGACAACGAGCAGATCACCTACGTCCTCGAAGGGGCGCTCCGGTTCCGCATCGGCAAGGACGGGCCGCAGGACCTGGTCGTCCGCTCCGGTGAGGTCCTGCACCTGCCGGGCAACGTCCCCCACGAGGCCGAAGCGCTGGAGGACACTCTCGACGTCGACGTCTTCACCCCCCCACGGCAGGACTGGCTCGACGGGACGGATTCCTACCTTAGGGGCGGCAGCGACGGGGAGGCGGAATAATGGGAAGAGCCGGCATGCTGTCGGGCAGCCCGTGGATCTGGAAGGACGGGACGTTCATCCGCTGGGAGGACGCCACCGTGCACATCCTCAGCCTCGCGGTGCAGTTCGCGGCGTCGGTCTTCGAGGGCGTGCGCTGCTACGAAACGCCGCGCGGCCCGGCGGTCTTCCGGCTGCACGATCACCTGCGCCGGCTGATGATGTCGAGCCGCACCCACCGGATGCAGCCGGAGCATACGATCGACGAGCTGGTGGACGCCACGCTCGCCACCATCCGCAGGAACGAGCTCACCTCCTGCTACATCCGTCCCATGGTGCTGAGGGGCTTCGGGTCGTCGAGCATGCACCCGGGCAACAGCCCGATCGAGACGTACATCCCGGTGTGGCCCTGGGGCACCTACCTCGGCGAAAAGGCGCTCGAGCGGGGGGTCGACGTGTGCGTGTCGTCGTGGAACCGGCCGCGGCCCAACACCATCCCGAGCGGGGCCAAGGCGTCGGGGAACTACACGCTGTCGGCGCTGATGGTGCTGGAAGCGGACCGGCACGGCTACGCGGAGGCGATCGGCCTCGGACCCGGCGGCCTGGTCAGCGAGGGGAGCGGCCAGAATCTCTTCCTGGTCGTGGACGGCGAGGTGGTCACCCCGATTCTCGACGGCACCTCGCTCTCGGGCATCACCCGCCACACGGTGCTCAAGATCGCCGCCGAACTGGGCTACACCGTGCACGAGCAGCTGGTCTCGCGCGAGATGCTGTATGGCGCCGACGAGATGTTCTTCACGGGAACGGCTTCGGAGGTGACCCCGATCCGGTCCGTGGACGCGCTCGAGGTCGGTGCGGGGCGGCGGGGGCCGGTCACGGA
>CAZTOF010000576.1:0-2159 GCA_964615515.1 uncultured Gemmatimonadaceae bacterium | reverse complement strand
AAACGCCCGGCTTCCCGGAACAACTCGCGCGACTTGGGCGTGCGCTCCCGGTACTCGGATTCGATCCTGGACTGCCACTCTGAAAGGGTCATCGGGACATTCTTGCAGGGCGTTTCCCGGCGGGCAAGAAAACCAGGGATGTAGGGGCACCCGTGCGCCAGGCTAACTGGCACAAGACAAGCGGTGAAAGTCCGCTGAAACGAAGGACTAACCATCCACGTTTCTCCGCGAGCCGTGCGTTGGCACCCGTGAGGGTGTCGGCGAAGCGTCGGCAGCGGCGCGTGTGGGCGGAGCTATTGAGCATCGAAACCTACATGAACGGAGGTGCCGAGGCCGTGGGTGCGGTCGAAGGCAACACCGGCTGGACCGGAAAGGTGAGGGACAGTCGGGCTCCGCGGTGTCGAAGAACTCAAGCACGCACGTACGTCTGGTGTCGGGACCTGGGAGGGCTTCATTTCGCCCCGGTGGTCGAGCCGGGGCCGCATGAGAAAGGAGCAACCCGAAACTCATGATGGACGAAACGAAGCAGTCGGATTCATCCATAGTAGTGGTGAAGCGGGCGAACAAAGAGGGGGAACCCTCGGCGGAGCCGGTGGAGCGAAGGGATGAAGCCAAGGGGAATTCGGTGTGCCAAAGCACGCGCCGGACGCAGAGTCGGGGGAGCGTGTCCCAAGCGGCGGACCGGATACGGCGAGCAATTGCGAGAAACCCCAAGGAGCGACTGACCGCGCTGTTGCACCATATCACCGTGGAAGCCTTGCGCCGCGCCTACCTCGGACTGAGGAAGGATGCTGCGCCGGGAATCGACGGGGTCCGGTGGAAGGAGTACGGGGCGAAGCTGGAAGAGCGACTGCTGGACCTGCATCGCCGCGTGCACCGGGGCGCGTACCGGGCGCCTCCCGTCCGGCGGGTAAGAATCCCCAAACCGGACGGAAGGACACGACCGCTCGGCGTGGCGGCGCTGGAGGACAAGATCCTCCAGAAGGCTGTCGTGGACGAGCTCCTGACGCCGATCTTTGAGGCGGAGTTTCTCGGGCTCAGCTATGGGTTCCGGCCCGGACGGAAGGCGCATGACGCGCTGGACGCTCTGGCCTACGGGATCGAACGGCGGAGAGTCAATTGGATCGTGGATGCGGACATCCGAACGTTTTTCGATGCGATCGACCGGGACTGGATGATCCGGTTCGTGGAACATCGGATCGGGGACCGGCGGGTGTTGAGGCTCCTGACCAAGTGGCTGAACGCGGGAGTGATGGAAGAAGGGACCCGGTCGGACACGGGGAAAGGGACGCCTCAGGGCTCCATTGCCTCCCCGGTGCTGGCTAATGTGTACCTGCACTACGTGCTGGACCAGTGGTTCCATCGGAAGTGGCGTCCACGAGTCCCGAGAGGCGAGGCGATCCTGGTGCGCTATGCGGACGACTTCGTGGCCGGATTCCAGAAGCGGGCGGACGCGGAGCGGTTTCTCCGAGATCTGGGGGAGCGTTGCGCCGAGTTCGGACTGGAACTGCACCCGGAAAAGACGCGACTGGTGGAGTTCGGACGATTTGCGGCAGCGAATCGGCGGCGACGCGGGGAGCGGAAACCGGAAACGTTCGAATTCCTGGGCTTCACGCACTACTGCGCGAAGACCCGGAAGGGGCGGTTCCGGCTGGGGCGGAAACCGAGTGCGAAGCGGGTGCAACGAACCCTGAAACGGGTGGGGGAGAGGTTGCGAAGACGCCGGAACGACGACATCTGGGAGGTCGGTAAATGGTTGGGCCGAGTCCTGAACGGCTGGCTCAACTACTATGCGGTCCCCGGAAGTGGTCGCTGGCTGCAAGGCTTTCGATATCGGCTGCGAGAGCAGTGGATGCGGGTGTTGCGCCGCCGGTCGCAGCGAGCGCGCTTCAGTTGGAGACGGCTCCGAAAGATGGCCAAGTGTCTTTGGCCGTCGGTGAGGATCCGCCACCCGTGGCCGGGACAACGGTTCACCGTCACGACCCAAGGCAGGAGCCGTGTGCCTTAACGGGCACGCACGGATCTGTGCGGGGGGCGGAGGGAAACCGCCGTTCCTACCGCGACACAAGGTGAAGGATCGCCGGGGGAGACGACGTTTCGTCGTCAGCAAGTACTGGCCGCACGGATCCGGCCGGCTTCGAATGTACGCCCCCAATTAC
>CAZTOF010000575.1:0-2697 GCA_964615515.1 uncultured Gemmatimonadaceae bacterium | reverse complement strand
CGGGGGCCCTGGGGCGCGTCCCGCGACCAGGTGTTCCCCTTCTGGCTCCTGCACCGCGTGCCCGGGATCGGGCGTCTCTACGTCCCGGCGGCCGATGCCTTCCAGGTTCCGGAGCGGTCGGGGCGCTGGCGGGTCGTCACGCCGCGGTTCGTGCGGGCGGCGCACCGGGTGAACATCCCCGTGCACGTGTGGACGGTGGACGACCCGGACGACATGCGCCGGCTGCTGGAGTGGGGCGTCGACGGCATCCAGTCCGATCGCCCCGATCTGCTGGCCGACATCCTCACCGAGGTGGCGGGGCGTCCCCCGGCTCCCGCGCGGCGATGAGCGCCGATCTCGCCACCCGCCTTCGGGCTCACCTGCACGATTCGGACCGGCTGGACGGGGCGGCGTCGGTGGTGGTCGCCGTCTCGGGCGGGCTCGATTCCATGACGCTGCTGCACCTGCTGCGCTTCGGGGGCGCCGCCCCGCCGCTCCCCGTCCACGCCGCGCACCTGGACCACCGCATGCGCGCGGAGAGCGGCGCCGACGCGGCGTGGCTCGCCAGGGTCTGCGAGGAATGGCGCGTGGAGTTCCACCTGCGCGCCGCGCCCGCCCCGGTGCGCACAGAGGCGGAGGGGCGGGAGCTGCGCTACGCCTTCTTCGCGGAGGTGGCCCGGGAACTGGGCGAGGGTACGGTGGCGATGACCGCGCACACCGCCGACGACCAGGCCGAGACCGTCCTCTTCCGGATCGCGCGGGGAAGCGGGCCGCGCGGTCTGTCCGGCATCCTTCCCGGCCGGTCCCCGTCGCTGGTGCGTCCGCTGCTCCCCTTCCGGCGCCGCGAACTGGAGGCGTACGCGGCCGCGCACGACGTCCCCCACCGCGAGGATCCCTCCAACCGGGACCCGCGCTGGACCCGCAACCGGCTCCGTCACGAGATCCTCCCCGCGCTCGAAGCCGCGGTCCCGGGGGCGGCGGGCGCGCTTGTCGCCCTGGCCGAAACCAGCCGCGCGGAGTCGGCCGCCCTGGACCTGCTCCTCGACGAACGCATCGAGGCGCTGGCCGTGCCGCCCGGGCCCGGTTTCACCTTCGGCCGCGCAGCCCTCGCGACCCTGCCGCGCCCGGTTCTGACCGTCCTGCTCCGCCGGGCCGCCGCGCGGCTGGGGAGCCGGCCGGGCCGCGCGGCAACCGCCGACCTGCTGCGCTTCGTGCGGGAGTCCCCCGGCGGCAAGCGCGTCACCCTCGCGGGCGGCGTCACCGTGTCTCACCACGGCGCATCCGTGCACCTACGCGCCCCCGGCGGAGAAGAATGACGGTCGCCGAAGGGGGCCCGTTGCGGGGAAACAGGCGGCTCCGGCGCGTCGTCTACACGGCCGGCGACATCCGCGGGCGCGTCGCCGAACTGGGGCGCGAGATCGGCGATGCATACGGCCCGGAGGACGACGTGCTCGTCCTTGGCATGCTCAAGGGGTCGTTCATCTTCGTCGCCGACCTGGTGCGGGAGATTCCCATTCCCGTACACGTCGACTTCCTCGTCGCGGCCAGCTACGGCAAGCAGCTCACCAGCAGCGGCGAAGTCAGGCTCTTCTACAACCCCAGGACCTCGATCACCGGGCGCAACGTCCTCCTGGTGGAGGACATCATCGACAGCGGAAACACACTTCGCCACGTCATCCCCCTGCTGCAGGGAAGGGATCCCGCGAGCCTCGAGATCTGTACGCTTCTGCACAAGCGGCTGGTCAGCCTCCCGCAGGACGCCCGCTGGGTAGGCTTCGAGGCCCCCGAGGAGTTCCTGGTGGGGTACGGATTGGATTTTGGCGAAGACTTTCGGCACCTTCCGTATATCGGCTCACTCTGAGACGGCGGTGGGCCCCACGCCGGGCGAAGGCGAACAAGACCGCGATGTCCGAAAAGAATCCCCAACCGAGCGAACCCCCGAAGAAGCTGAAACGGGTGTCCCGGACGGCGTCGTTCTGGCTGCTGCTGGCGCTGATGTCCTTCCTGGCGGTCCAGTTCATGCGCAACGACGAGCGCTCCCTGGGCCGGATCAGCCCGTCCGAGCTGTACCGGCAGCTCGAGAACGACAACATCCTCGAGGTCACCTTCCTGGGAGAATCGGAGGTCAGGGGCGAGTTCAGGAACACGGTGGAGGTCGACGAGGCCAACGTGAACGAATTCGTGACCAACGTCGTCCCCGGCGCGGCGGCGGACCTGGCCGAACAGCTCCGGGAGCGGGGAGTGGAGGTCGACGCGAGACCCAAGCCGGCGGGCTGGCTGCCGGTGGTCGGGACCTTCCTTCCCTGGCTCCTCATCATCTTCTTCTGGATCTGGATTCTCCGCTCGATGCAGGCCGGGGGGAACCGGGCCTTCCAGTTCGGGCGCTCGCGCGCCACGCTCATCAGCCCGGACACGCCCCAGGTCACCTTCGCCGACGTCGCCGGCGCGGAGGAGGCCAAGGTGGAACTGGAGGAGATCATCGAGTTTCTGAAGGATCCGCCCCGGTTTTCGCGGCTGGGCGGGCGCCTCCCCAAGGGCGTGCTGCTGGTCGGGCCTCCCGGCACCGGCAAGACGCTGCTTGCCCGCGCGGTGGCCGGCGAGGCGGCGCGGCCCTTCTTCCAGATGTCCGGTTCCGACTTCGTGGAGATGTTCGTCGGCGTGGGCGCGTCGCGCGTGCGTGACCTCTTCGAGCAGGGGAAGGCGCACGCCCCGTGCATC
>CAZTOF010000574.1:0-3730 GCA_964615515.1 uncultured Gemmatimonadaceae bacterium | reverse complement strand
GGAGGGGGGAAGGGCGTGACGGACGCGGGGCTGGACGGTTTTCCCGGAAGTGCCAGAATCTGGATCTTCGGCGCGGACAGGGAACTGGGAGCGGCCGGGGCGGAGAAGCTGCTGGTTGCGGTCGACGACTTCCTGCAGGGGTGGACTGCGCACGGGGTGCCGTTGCGGGCGGCGCGCTCGTGGCGCTACGGACGGTTCCTCATCGTCGGGGTCGATACGGAGACGGTGCCGCCGTCAGGCTGTTCCATCGACGCCCTGGTCCGCGTGCTGCGAGGGATGGAGGACCGCCTGGGCGCCCGGTTCCTGGGCAACGAGGCCGTCTGGTACCGGGACGGGAGCGGCGACGTGCGGCGTGCGTCCCGTCCCGAATTCCGGGCGCTGGCTCGCGAAGGGGGTGTCGAGCCGGGATCGGTGGTCTTCGACAACTCCATCACCGCTCTCGCCGAGTTGCGTGCGGGCCGCTGGGAGGGACCCGCTTCGGAGCGTTGGCATGCGGCCTTCTTCGAGCGGTAGCATTTCGTGGAAAAGAGAAGAGGCCGGCGGTGCGAGCCCGCCGGCCTCTTCACACGATCGGCACGGAGCCGTTCGCCCGTGCTTCGTTGGTTCAGGTAACCTCCCCCACGCGGATCACGTTTTCCGCGGCGGGTCCCTTGGGACCGTTGACCATGTCGAACTCGACCTGGTCGCCCTCAGTCAGGCTTCGGAAACCCTCGCCCTCGATGGCCGAATAGTGGACGAAACAGTCTCGCTCCCCGGCCGACGGGCTGATGAAACCGAATCCCTTTGCGTCGTTGAACCACTTGACGGTTCCCGTGGTCCGCATCCTCTGCTCCTTCAGGTAAGCTGTACTTTCCTCCGGCCCTCGCGACCTGCGAAGGCCGTCCGGCGACCGGTCGTGATCAGGGTGCCGTGCCGCCGACTACATGTTTCTCACCCTATGTGAAGGGGCGGGATCAGTCAAGGACCCGCCGCCCCGTCAACGAAGACGAAGAGGCGGGTGTCTCGACTTCTGGCAACACTCTCAAGCAAGGAAAAGTCTTTGAGATGAATACACATATGGATACACGGAGCGGCCCGGCCGACCGCCGCGGAAGCCGGTGGGCACACCGCCGCAGAGCGCGTACCGCGAGCTTCCTGCGCTTCACCATCGCGTTGGGTGCCACTCTGGCCGCCGCGCTCGTCCCCGGTCGTCCGACGGGGGCGCAGCGCCCCCCCGCCTCCACCGAACCGGGTGACGGTCCCGTCCTCCTGAGCACGGTGGTCCGGGCGGCGCTCGACCGCAACCGGGACGTGCTGGACGCCGAGTACCAGCTGGCCGTCGCGGGAGAGCAGGTGGCCGAAGCGTGGAGCGAAGTGTACCCGAGCGTGGATCTCTCGACCTCCTTTACGCGCAACGTGGCGCCGCAGGTGAGCTTCCTCCCCGCGCAGATCTTCAACCCGCAGGCCGAGGAGGGGGATTTCATCCCCGTGCAGTTCGGCGCCGACAACATCTGGAACCTGTCGGTGAACGCCGAGCAGAAGCTCTTCGATTCAAGGGTCTTCGTCGGGGTGGGAGCCGCTGCCCGCTTCGAACGGCTGCAGCGGGAAGTGCTGCGGGCGCGGACCCAGCAGGCGGTGACACGGATCCGGACGGCCTTCTACGACCTGCTGCTTGGCCGGGAGGAGGTGCGCCTGACCGGGAATTCGCTGAGGCGCGTGCGCCAGTCGCTCGATGACGCGAGAGCCATGCGGGAGGCCGGGTTGGCCCCCGAGTACGACGTGTTGCGGCTCGAAGTCGAGTTCGCGAACCTGGAGCCCAACCTGCGCCGCGCCTACAACCGCCACGAGGCGGCCCGGCGAGCGCTCGCGGTCGAGCTGGCGCTGGATCCGGAGACGGGGATCGACGTGGCGGGATCCCTGGCGGAGATCGATCTGGAGCGCTTCGAGGCCAACTCGCCCGGCAACCGGGACATCCTGTCCTTCCAGGGAATCGGCGCGGTGGACAAGGCGGAACTGGCGCAGTTCGTGCGCCGCGCCGCGGCCGAACGGTCCGACATCCGCCAGCTGGAGATGACGCGGGACCTGCGGCAGGCCGAACTGCGCATCGAACAGGTCGAGTACCTGCCCAAGGTGTTCGCCTTCGGAACCTACGGGCTGGCCGCGCAGCAGAACGGAGCGCCGGACTTCTTCGGGACCAGAAATGAGCGCGGCTCGTCGAAGCAGGTGGGAATCCGCCTCACGGTTCCCATCTTCTCCGGCCTGAGCCGCGATGCCCGGATAGACCAGAAACGCGCCGCGCTGCGCCAGGCCGAGACGCAGACGCGGGTGGCCGCGGACCGGGCGGTGGTCGACCTGCACAACCTGGTGGACGAGATCGACGAAGCGCGCGCGCGGGCGGCGGCCCAGCGTCTCGCGGTGGGGCAGGCCCGGCGCGGGTACGAAATCGCGAGCGCGCAGTACCGCGAAGGGCTCGGGAGCCGGCTGGAATGGACCGACGCCGAGGTTGCGCTCAGGGAGAGCGAGTTCAACTACGCCCAGGCGGTGTACGACTATCTTGTTGCGCGGGCACGTCTCGACGAGGCGGCCGGACGGGTGCCGATCGTGGATGCCGATTGGCGCGGAAGTGTTGAAGACGGTTTGGAGCGATGAGAGCAAGGAAGAGAAGAAGACCGATGGAAGCGATGGTGAACGGACGACTTCGGGCCGCGCGGCCTCTTTTTGTGACGGCGTCGGCGGTGGTGATGGGGTGTGGGGGTGCCCGGGGCGAACCCCAGGAGCAGACCGAGGGGGCCGCCGAGGAGTACCGGCGGGTGGTCAACGTGGAGGCCGAACCGGTCGAACCGCGCCCTTTCACCCTGACGATCGGGCTGACGGGGGTGGCCGTGGCGATGCGCGACGTGGTGGTTTCGGCCGAAGAGGCGGGGGTCGTGCGCCGGATCGACGTGGACAAGGGGAGCCGCGTGCGCAACGGAAGCGCCATCCTGCGTCTCGACGACACGATCCTGAAGGCCCAGGTCCAGGCGGCGTCGGCGCAGGCCTCGTACGACGAGGAAGTCTGGCAGCGCCGGAAGACGCTCTATGAAGAGGACGGCGTCGGCTCGGAGCTGGCCTACCACGAGGCCCAGCACGCGGCCGAGCAGAGCCGCGCCAACCTCGCTGTGATCGAGGCCCGCCTCGCCCGCACGACGATCCGCGCGCCGATCAACGGCGTTCTGGACAGTCGGCTGGTGGAGATCGGGACCATGGTGTCGCCGGGGACGCCGGTGGCCAGGATCGTTCAGGCCGACACGATGAGGATCCTGGCCGGCATCCCGGAGCGCTATGCGCTGCAGGTGTCCGCGGGTACGAATGCGTCGGTCGCCTTCGACGTGCTGCCCGGAGAGGCGTTGGCCGGCTCGATCACGTTTGTCGGCGCCACGGTGGATCCGGACAGCCGCACCTTCCCGATCGAGCTGACGCTTCCCAACCCGGGGGAACGGATCAAACCGGGAATGGTTGCCGACGTCTCGGTCGTGCAGGCCGAACTGGGCGGCGCCATCGTCGTGCCCCGCCAGGCGCTCGTGTCGATGGAGGAGGGACCCGTGGTGTTCGTGGTGGAGGGTGTGGGGGAGGAATCGCTCGCGGCCGCCCGGACCGTGCGCGTCTCGGCGAGCCAGGGCAACCACGTCGTCGTCGAGTCGGGGCTGCAGGCGGGAGACCGGCTGGTCGTGGTGGGGCAGCAGGGGCTGACCGACGGCGACCGCGTGCGGGT
>CAZTOF010000573.1:0-10760 GCA_964615515.1 uncultured Gemmatimonadaceae bacterium | reverse complement strand
GGGTGGTGGTGCCGCGGACACCGGCGCGGTCCGCCGCTACACGGCTCCGTGACCCGTGGCGCGCGCGTGGGGGTGCGGCCCGGGTCCGGGCGGCGGCGGCGACTTGCGGGTGCCCCGGTTGCACCCCGGCCAGGCGCGACCTCGCGACGCCGCCCATCCGGGCAACCCGCGTTTTCCGGCTTCCCCCTTGCGCTTTGGCCCCTCGATCCCCAATAATGTAGCCAACCACACAACGGCGGAATCTGTACGGACCGGCCGGATGGTCGACCCGTGCGGGCTGTTCGCCTGCGGCGTTACCGTGCATTCGACGGTGCAGCGGAGCGCCACGGGCGAGGCCGATCCGCCCCACCAAAGAGGAGGGGAGCATGAATGGAATGCTACCGTTCAGGTCCCGGGATTCCGGGAACGCAGTAAGGGGATCGCTGCTGGTTTCGGCGGCGGTCCTCGCGTGCCTGTTCGCCGCTCGCCCGGCAGCGAGCCAGGAAGCCGGCACGATCATGGGAGTCGTGTCCGACGTCGCGTCCGGGCAGCTGCTGGAGACCGCGAGCGTCAAGCTCGACGACGCCACCGAGGGCGTGCTCACGAACGAGGACGGCCGCTATGTCATGATCGGCGTACCGGCGGGCTCCCACACGCTGACCGTCGAGATCATCGGGTACGAGACGGTCACGGTCGAGGTCGAGGTGGTGGCCGGCGAGACTCTCGAGCGGAACATCGACATGACCAGGGGCGCGATCGAGGTGCAGGAACTCGTGGTGACCGGTGTGGCGCGCGCCACACCGAAGGTCAAGGTGCCGTTCACCATCGAGAAACTGGACATCGCCGCCGTTCCGGTGCCGGCTCTTTCGGCGGAGTCCTTCCTCGTCGGCAAGGTGCCCGGCGTGAAGGTCGTGCGCGGGACCGGCCAGCCCGGGAGCACGGGCAGCATCATGCTGCGCGGCGCCACCTCGATTTCGGGCAGCCAGGCTCCGCTGATCGTGGTGGACGGGGTGATCACCGGCAACTCCTTCGACGACCTCGCGACGCTCGACATCGAATCGATGGAGGTCATCAAGGGGGCTGCGGGGGCTTCCCTGTACGGGTCCCGCGCGGCAAACGGGGTCATCCAGATCCGCACCAAGCGCGGTTCCGGGTTCGCCGGCCAGGACTACAGCCGGATCATCGCCCGCAACGAGGTCGGAGGCGACCAGATGCCGGGTTCCGTCCAGTTGTCGCACTACCATCCCTGGAAGACGGACCCGGTCACCGGCGAACTCATCAACACCGACGGCGAAATCATCGACACCAAACTCTTCGCCAACCCGGATTCCTTCGATGCCAACCCGGGCAATCCGGCACTCGAAGGGGAATCCCCCGCCACGTCGTTCCAGGACAACCTGTGGCCGACCGACCTCCCGCTCTACGACCACATCGACCGGCTCTACACGACCGGCGGGTACATGACCAACTACTTTGCGACCGAGGGCCGGGACGGCGGCACGAACTACCGTGCTTCGGTCGAGCGGAGCGATCAGGGCGGCGTCCTGTCGCAATGGGACGACGGATTCCAGCGCAGGGGCTTCAGGATCAATCTCGACCACAAGGTGCGCGACTACCTGAGCGTGCACGTGAGCGCGTCGTACAACCATCTCGACCAGGAGGATCTGGGCGGAAATCCGTTCTACAACCTGACGTTCATGGCGCCGTACGCGGATCTGCTCCGGCGGGATCCGGATACGAAGGACGAACCCCACTGCCCCGAGGGCGGCTGCCTGTACGTGAACCCGGATCCGCTCTCCAATGCGGACAATCCCCTGTACCTGGTCGAGATCCTTGACAACCGGGACAAGCAGGAGAACGCGCTGGCCAGCGCCAACATCCTGTGGGCGCCCCTCGGCTGGTTCGACCTGGAAGGCAACTTCGGTTTCGACAAGAACGCCTTCCGCGAGAACAACCTGTCTCCGGCGAGGCCGCCGACCGGGAGCGGCGGACCGGAGGCCCTCGGTGGGCTGACAAAGACCCAGTCGCACCGGACCAGGATCAACGCGGAGGTGACCGCTTCGGTCAACCGGGCGTTCGGCGACCTGACGACCCGGACGCGGGCACGCTACCTGCAGCAGGGTTCCCACTACGAGAGCGTCGCCGTTTGGGGACGCGACTTCATCGCAGAGGACGTGCCGCACATCGGCAACCTGGATCCCGAGACGATCGGAGGCTCTTCGTCGACGACCGACGTTCGCGCCGAGGGCTACTACCTGATCTCCGCGCTGGACTACCTGGGCAAGTACATCGCCGACGCGGTGGTCCGCAAGGACGGATCCAGCCTCTTCGGAGAGGACGAGCGCTGGCACACCTACTACCGTACCGCGTTCGCCTACAGGCTTTCCCAGGAGCCCTGGTGGCCCTTCGCATCGATCAACGAATTCAAGCTGCACTGGGCGCGGGGCACGGCGGGACGGCGCCCCGGGTTTTCGGCCCAGTACGAGACCTACAGCGTCGGCAGTGGCCGGATTACGCCGGTCAGCCTGGGGAACAAGGATCTGAAGCCCCAGCAGTCGACCGAGAACGAGTTCGGTCTGTCCATGGTGTTGTTCAACCGCGTGGAGACCGGGCTCACCTACGCACTGACCACCTCGACCAACCAGATCATCACGGTACCCCTGCCCAAGGCGGGCGGCTTCCAGTCCCAGGTGCAGAACGCAGGCACACTGGACAACAGCACCGTGGAATTCCACGTGGAGGCACCCCTCATCAGCACGCGGGAGATCGGGTGGAACCTGCGCCTGAACCTGGACCGGACCCGGCAGAGCATCGACTCGATGGGACGGGCCCCGTTCCGCAGCGGTTTCTTCTACTACCGGGACGGCGAAGTCTTCGGCGCCTTCTACGGGACCAGGTTCGTGACGACCTGTGCGGAACTGCCCGCCGGCCTTCCCTGCGACCAGTTCCAGGTCAACGACGACGGTCTCCTGGTCTGGACGGGCCGGGCCGACTACACCCAGGGCATACAGGGTGGCGAGTTCCTGTGGGGCGAGACCAGCGAGGGGGAACTCCTGGACGAGGAGGGGAATATCGCAACCGATGTCTTCGACTGGGGAATGCCCATCAAGGCGTGGGGCGAATGCGAGACGCGCCGGCAGGGTGGCGAGGGGTGCAAGGAGTTCCTCTACATGGGGAACACCACACCCGAAGTCAGCATGAGCCTGGTCAGCAACTTCCGCTGGAAGGGCTTTTCGTTCTACACGCTCCTCGACGGCGAGTTCGGCGGCTCCATCTACAATCAGACGCGCCAGTGGGCCTACCGCGACAACCGCTCGGGCGACCAGGATCAGTACGACAAGCCCGAGGGGCTCAAGAAGCCGGTCGGGTACTACGCGCTCCTATACAACACCAACCAGATGAGTTCCTGGTTCGTTGAGAGCGGCAACTTCGTCAAGCTCCGCGAGCTGTCGATCCGGTACGCGCTCGACCCGGGGTGGGTGGACGCCCTCTTCGGCGGCCGCGTGACGGATATGGAGATCAACCTGATCGGGAGGAACCTGTACACCTTCACCAACTACTCGGGTTACGATCCCGAAGTCGCCAACAATAACGGAGGATCGAATGTGATCGGGCGCATCGACTCGTACCAGTACCCCAACTTCAGAACGATCAGCGCAAGCCTGCAACTGATCTTCTAGAACGAACGAGGAGAACACAATGAAGAAGAACGAAAAGAACAGGTGGATCCGGAGGTTGTGGCTCGGCGCCGCCGCAGTCCTCGCCACGGGCGCTTGCGTCGATCTGAACATCGTCAACAAGAACGCCCCGGACCGGGATCGCGCGATCACGAATCCGACGGACATCGAGGCGCTCATCTCGGGGTCCTACCAGGCCTGGGAAGTCATGGTCACCCACCGTACGCCCACGGTTGCGATGATCACGGTGGCGGACGCCACGAGCTCCTCCTGGGGCAACTGGGGGATGCGGGACGCGAGCTCGGAGCCGCGCGTCGCATGGAACAACGATCCCGCGTACCCAAACAACGTTGTCAACCGATGGCCCTGGGAGGACGCGTACCAGTCGCTCGCGGCTCTCAAGGACGGGCTGGGGGCGGTCGCGGCGAATCGGGCCGATATCGTGGACGCCCTGACCGAGGCGAATACCCATAGACTGGAGGTGTTCGGCAAGTTCATGCAGGGCGTGTCCCTGGCCGCCATGGCGGTGATCTTCGACCAGGCCTTCATCGTGGACGAGGAGACGGATCTCAACGACCTCGAACTCTCCGACTACAACGCCGTCTGGGCGGCCGCCGAGGCCAAGCTCAGGGAGGCCGAACAGCTGGCGCAAGGGGCGGCCTGGCAGATTCCCAGTGGTTGGGTGGGTTGCAACGGAGACTGGAGCCCGGCCCGCTTGGCCGAGCTTGCCAGGGGGTACCGCGCGCGATATGCCATCCAGGTGCCGCGTACCCCGGAGGAACGGGCCAACCTGGACTGGGCGGCCATCAAGGCGGCCGCCGCCCCGGGGTTGACCGCAGACCATGGCGGCTACTACGACACCTGTGTGTGGGGCTGGCACGGGAACAAGTGGCCGCTGGAGATGCTCGACGGCTGGGGGCGCGCCGATTATCGCTGGATCGGGCCGGCGGACGCTTCGGGCAAGTGGGAGGCTTGGATCAATTCCGACTTGAACAGAAGGACGGCCTTCGACATCGTCACCGACGACCGCAGGATCACCGGCGTGAGGCCCGACGACGACGGAATGTACATACAGTACATGGGTGGCAGCCCCTTCCCGGCGGACCGGGGGGTCTACCACTATTCCAACTACAGGGACAATCGCTTCGACTACATCCGGCTGAGAGACAACTTTATCGGTCTGTGGCCCGACCTGACCGGCAAGGAGTTGGAGTTCATCGCGGCGGAGGCCGACTACCGCCTGGGCAACCAGGCCGCCACCATGGCGGTGGTGAACAAGTACCGCACCATGCACGGGCAGCTGCCGATCTTCAGAACCGTGAACGATGTGGCGCCGGGTGGAAGCCGTTGCGTGCCGCAGAACGAGGACGGCTCCTGCGGGGATCTTTGGGAGGCGTTCAAGTACGAGAAGCGCATCGAGGTGCACGGATACGGCATGGGCGTCGAGTACTTCGACGACCGGGGCTGGGGCGACCTGGTCCAGTACTCGTGGACGCAACTGCCGATTCCGGGCGCCGAACTCGAAATCCTGCTGATGGACATCTACACCTTCGGCGGTCCGGGAGGGAACAGTTCGGCCCCGTACCTCGGCGTCTCGAACAACATGAAGGAACTGTTCGGCCTGAGGACGCCCGAGGCTCTCAGCCTGAAGCGGAAGCTTCTTGACGCACGGTTACAACAGATCAACAGCGAGACTCCCGATGACGTTCCGATCAGAAGATAGGATGATCGCGGCCCGCGTCCGGGTGCGGCGGCGACCGGCGATCGTCCGGTCGCTCGCCGCGCTCGCGGTGGTCGCCGCCGCCGGTTGCGCAGCCGGTGGCGGCGGCGCCGTGGCCTCACGGGATGTGACGTGGAGCGAGGACCTGGGGCGCATGAACAAGGCGACCCTTGACCAGGGCGTGGCCAAGATCGTGCAGAAGCACGACCTGCGGATCGACAGGGATGTGGTCCGGCCCCGGGAAGTCGTGTACGAGACGGCTTGGACCTCTCGCGTGGTTCACGCGGAGGAGGAAGCCCGTGGCGTCACCAACGCACGCAACCGCATCGTGTTGCGGGGACGGTTGCTGGAGCAGGGATTCGGCGCCGGTGGGGAGAACTACCGCGTCACCTGGGAGCTCCAGAACGAGGTCACGACCGCAGCGGCCACGGGTTGGTATCCGGACGTGATCCCGGCGGGAGTGCTGGAACACTACCGTCCCATCTTCAGGGAACTGTCCATGGAGACCCGAACGGGGGTGCGGCGCTAGCCAATAGGTAGCGCTGCGGGGTCCGCCGCTCCCGGATACACGCGCGGATTGTTCCGCAGGCCCCCCGGGGAGCCTGCGGAACAATCCGCGCGCGGCCGGGTCAGAACAGCCTCGCGCCGACGGAAAGGTTGACGCGTACCTCCTGGTACCACAGGCCCTCGGTTGCGCCGGCGCCGCCGCTGTAGCGGCCGGTGCCGGCGCTGCTTCCCAGTTCGGTCCAGAGGTTGCCCAGCCGCACCCGCAATCCGAGTCCGATCCGCAGCACGAGATGGGATTTCGATTCACGGTAGATGTCGGTGATCGCATCGCAGACCAGCTTGTCGTCTCCCGATTTTCCGGCACATTCGGGGACCGAGAATTCGTACCATCTCGCGCCGAATCCCAGCAGGATCACGGGTGCGAACCTCGCCTTCGGATCGCCGCGGATGCTTCGCCCCTCGACCAGGAGGCCACGCATGGCAAGGGGTGCGACCTGCTTCTCGCACAGGGACCCTTGCACGAGGTCGCAGATGGCGATGGTGCCCGTCGCCTCCGCTCCGGTCGTGGTCTCCCAACCGACGCGGAGGTTGAAGTCCCGGGCGGGCGGGATCAGTTCCACCCCGCCGCCGATCAACCGGGAGGCGCCGAACGTCGCCTTGGCCTCGAGAAGGTCGAGTTCGTGTACATCGGGTGGCTCGTTCGTAGCGAAACGTCCCGAGGGGTGCTGGTAGCCGGCGTGCGCCCAGAGACCCAGGTGCCAGGAGCGTGCGGAGGCCTCCTGGGCCGACGCCCCCTGGGGGATGCCTGGGGCAAGGGCCAGAGTGGCGAATGCGGTGAGTGCGATGCCGTAGCGGAGCGGTCTCATTGTGCGTCTCCTTGTGTTCATTGTGCGTTCCCATGGTCGGGTTTCAGTTTTCCAGACCCGGAGGCCGGCAAGGGAATGGTGAGCAACACCAGGAGCCTGCGGGGGTTTCTTCCACGGGCTCCTGGCGTGGGCGGGAGATGCCTGTCGCGCATGGAACCGGTCAGTTTTCGAGAAGATGCAACGGTGCGGGCCGGATGCTGGTGGCCCCGGTCTGCCGGTCGGTGATCCGAAGGATGATCTCCAGTTGGCCGGGCTGCTCGTTCCGCAGGTCCAGGTCGAAGAAGTGCTCCTCCATCGGTGCCCGCGATTCCAGGCTCACCTCGATGGTCGCCGTCCCCTTCGCGCGCTCCTCGACGGCCTCGGGGATGATGCCGGCCGGGACGATCCGCACCTGGACATCGAAGATCCGGGCGGCTCCCTCGGCAACCGATGGCGGATGGTAGATCTCGAAGTACACCCGGAGCAGGTCGTCTCTCCAGAACTGGTTGGCGGGATGGAGCGGCAGGGGCAGCTCACCGAGGTCGAGGGTCGGCTGCGGGGCGATGCCGAGGATGAGGTCACTGACCTCGCTCCGGTCGTCGGGAGGTGTCAGGGGTGGTCCCGGACGGAAGTGCGAATGGCCGGGAAGGACACCGATGTCGTCGTCCGCTTCCTCCCGTTCCTCCGTGTCTTCTTCCCCTTCCTCCTCCGATTCCGCGACCAGGTGCTCGGCGGTGACGGTCAGATGGCCCACAGCCGGGTCGTGCCGCAGCAGCAGCGACGAGGTGCTGCCCTCATCGCCCAGCGGCAGCATTTCCGCGCGCACCAGCTCCCGCAGCTCCCGGTCGCGTGCGATCAGGGTGTGCCGGGCCACGTACGCGTTGAGCACGATGCTGTCTCCCGCCTCGCCGCTCTCGATCCGGGGCACCCACAGCGGAGAAGACACGGCCAGCACGAGAATCCTGGGCTGGTCGCCCTCCAGGACTCGGGCCGCCTGGGCGGAGAGGGCGCTCTTGCGGGAGTCGTCGTAGTCCGAGAGCACGGGCGGGCGGGGTTGCCCCAATGCCCAGCGGTCCTCGTCGACGAAACGGAACGAGGTCGCCTGCATGGTTCCCTCGCGGGGGATGTACCGCTGGAGCCAGAGCCTGTCCAGCTCGTCGGCCCGGAGCCCGAACGGACCGCCCATGCCGGCGACATCGCGGTAGTAGGAGTACTCGAGGTAATGCCAGGCCCGGCGGCCCCTCGTATTGCTGCCCAGCGGTGCGTTCGGGCCGCGGAAGTCGACCGTGTAGGTCCTGGCGCCGCTCGGGATCAGCTTGTGAATGCCTTCGACGTGCTGGAACGGACCCGACCCCTCGAGGTTGCCGAATACGAAGTAGGTGAACTGGCCGGGGTGCAGGGTTGCGTACCGCCAGATTTCGTACTGCGGCAGCTTGTCGTAGCGATCGATGACCTCCTGGGGCACCCCGATCAGGTCCTGTTCCCAGCGGCTGACCGACAGGGTGCCCTTCGCGATCCGGTCGGGAGCGCCGTACTTGACGTAGAAGTAGCCGCGGTCGTCGGTGCGGAAGGGAGAACTGCGGTTGTGCGTGAACATCACGCGTGCGCCGGTGACACGCCTCCAGTGTTCCAGCAGCCGCTCGTTGACGAGGGTTGTGGGTGTGGGATCGCGCTCCTTCCAGAAACGCTCGATCTCGAGTGCCAGGGCGGCCGGGTCCTCCCGTCCCCTCTCGGCCCAGTGCTCCGCGAGCACCGAGTCGACGAGCACGAAGGTGCGGCGGCCCTCCGCGAGAACCTCGCCCCGGTAGGGTTCCACGCCGGCGGTGTTCACCGAAAGCCCCCAGTAGAACATCTCGGTGGCCATCTCCTCGTACAATTCCATGCGCCCGACCGCCACCGCCGCGATGAAGGCCGTGCCGATGCGCGGATCCTCGGCCCCCATGCGCGAGAGGCTGTCCCGCACCGCGATCCACAGCGTGAGGGCCTCTTCGACGTCGCCCGCCTCGATCAGGGAGCGGCCCTGCTCGTAGGGGTCGTAGGACCGGGTGGCCGCGGGACCCGCAACCAGGGGCAGGCCCGCGTGCAACGGAGCCGCGAGTGCCGGGATCAGCAGGCACTGGGCCGCCAGGATCAGAATTCGCATGACATCACTTTCAGTTCGCCGGCCGGCCCGCGGTCCCGATCGCATACGCCGGGGGCGGCACCCCCAGAAGGTGCCGCACGAAATAGTCCCACCGGCGCCTCGTCATATACGGCTCGTTGGCGAAACCGTGACCGCGGTTCGGCAGCATGATGAGGTCGAAGTCCTTGTCGGCCGCGATCAGCGCGTCCACGACGAGCAGGGTGTTGTACAGGGGCACGTTCGTGTCCATGGTCCCGTGGGCCAGCAGGAGCTTGCCCTGCAGGTTCTCCGCGATCAGCTGGTTGGCCTGGTTGTCGTAGTTGGTGGTGCCGTCCGGGTAGGTCTCGAGGAGGCCCTGCCACTTCTCCCCCCAGTCGTCCGCGTAGTTGCGGTTGTCGTGATTGCCCGCCTGTGAGACGGCGACCTTGTAGAAGTCGGGGTAGCGCAGCATCCCCGCCGTGCTGGCGAAGCCGCCGCCCGAGTGACCCCAGATGCCGATCCGGCCGAGGTCCATCCAGGGGTGCCGCTCCCCGAGTTGCCGCACCATCCCCACCTGATCCGGCAGCCCGTTGTCGCCCATGTTCCCGTAGTACGCGTCGTGGAACGCCTTCGAGCGCCCGGGCGTGCCCATGGCGTCGACCTCGACCACGATTAACCCCAGTTCGGCGATCGCCTGCTTGTCACCCCGCGAGGCCCGGAACGAGCGCGACCCCACGCTCCCCGACTGCGGCCCCGGATACAGGTAGTTGACGACCGGATACGACCGCGCCGGATCGAAATGCGTGGGCCTGTACATGAGGCCGTGCAGGTCCGTCTCCCCGTCCCGCGCCTTGACGGTGAAGGGTTCGGGCGGTTGCCAGCCGGAGGAGAGGAGGGCGGAGATGTCCGCGCGTTCCAGCTCGGCCACCACGTTTCCGTCCACGTTCCGGACGACCGTCACCGGGGGAATGACCGGCGTCGAATAGCTGTCCACGAAATACGCACCGGAGGGCGACAGCGACACGGTGTGGTTCGCGCTGTCGGGGGTGAGCAGGGTCAGTCCCGTGCCGTCCATCCCGATGCGGTAGAGGTACTGGAAGTAGGGGTCGCCCGGCTCCCGTCCGGTCCCGGTGAAGTAGAGGGTGCGCGCCTCTTCGTCGACGCGCAGCAGCTGGCGCACGTTCCAGTCGCCGGTGGTGATGCGGCCCAGCAGTTCGCCGGTTGACAGGTCGTAGCGGTAGAGGTGGCCCCAGTTGTGGCGCTTCGAGAACCAGAGGACTTCGTTCGACGCCTTGAGCACGCGCCAGTTCGCGCCGCCCGAACCCGACTCGAAGAAGGTCTCCTCGGTCTCTTCGAGTACGTCGCGCACCTCGCCCGTGTGGGGATCCGCGACACGCAGCTGCGCGTGCTTGTGGTCGCGCGAGTTGGACAGGAAGGCGAGCTGCGACCCGTCGGCGCTCCACTCCACGTCGAGGAAGACGCCGCCCCGGCCTGCCACGTGGTCGGTGGTCGAGGACCGGTGCGGGTCGGGCGGCAGCTGCAGGCGGACCACGCGGTGGGGCTGGCCGGCCGCCGGTTCGCCCACATGGATCACCACCCGGCTGATGCGGAAGATGAGGCTGTCGCCCGGCAGCGGATATTTCCACGACTCGAGCTCAGGGTGGCCCACGTTCGTGGTGGCCATGTGCATCATGCCCACGCCGCGCGCGTCGTGCTGGAAGGTGGCGATCATGTCGGAATCGGGGGACCAGAGCAGCACGGGGGAGTCGCGCTTGACCCAGCCCGCGTTGTTGGTCGCGTAGCCGAAGTCTTCCATTCCGTCGGCGGTGAGCGGGGTCTCGGCGCCCGTCGCCAGGTCGCGCAGCCAGAGGTTGTGGTCGCGGATGAAGGCGGCCTTCGTGCCGTCGGGGGAGGGGATGGCGTTGGGGTCG
>CAZTOF010000572.1:0-2497 GCA_964615515.1 uncultured Gemmatimonadaceae bacterium | reverse complement strand
CCCTCAAAGGGGCGGGGTTCCAATTGGACACTAGCCAATCGTGGTGACCGTGCCCGTACCGACGGACAGTGCCCGCCGTTCCAAGAGAACCGCTTCCAGTCTCAGCCGCATTTCGGGCAACACCGGAATGACGTCGAACACCTTTCCCGGGTTGCACGCAAAAGCAACATTGATTCGCCCCGCTTCGGGAATGAACTGCAGTGACGCTTCGGTGCTCTCACGCAGCAAGATGGACGCCACCACGGACGCGTCGCCGTCTGCCAAGGCCTGGCGGATATCTCTGGGGACATCCCCACCGGGACCGCAAAGGATATGACATGGCCCGTGCTGAGGTGTGCGATGGCACGCGGACGTGCCTCCGCAACGCGAACAAGTAGCCCACGGCTGAGCCCCCCCGGCACACCCATCGCCTCCCCCAAAAAACGCGTGGCAACCGTTACAATGCGTTATGCTCCCGTCCGGCCATTGGACCTCAACATTCCCGTAGCTACACCAGCCACAGACGACTGTCCCCCCCTGCGCCTCAGCCGGCGCGCTCGTCGCCAGGAACACGAACATCGCCGCCACCAACGGGTAGAGTTTCTTTACGATCGCCATGATTCCTCCTCGAAGCAGTGGTGAACCCGTCCCCATGAGTCCCAGGGGAGGGCATTGGCATGTACTCCGCTCATCTAGCAATTCCCGTGCCATTCCCTCGTGGTTTCCTGTAATCGACTATTCTGCAACGACTTGCGTGCTAGCGCCGGTTCTGTCGTCGCTACCGCGACGCGCCGACAGGTCAGCATGCGGCTGCCGGTACGTCGGCACTCGGCCGGCGTAGTCCACGCAGGGCCGGTCCCTCCACTCTCCCTCAAGGCCCAGGTAGATCACCGCATTCGCTTCAGCCGCGACTGAAGTGTCGTACGTGGCATCCCGAGCAGCCTGGCCGCCCGGGAGGTGTTGCCGCCGGTCCGTCTCAGTGCCTCCCGAACGTGGCGTTCGGTCGCCTCCCGAAGGGTGAGGAAGCCGCGGGGGCCCTCGAACGGCTGTACGCCGCCCCCTCCTTCCCGGTCAACATTCCCGTGAGGCGCATCGAATTCCAACACCGTGGAAACCGCATCCGCATCCAGCGTCCGTCCCCGGCATTCTCTCGCCGAACGCGCCACGAGACTGAACAGTTCACGTACGTTCCCCGGCCAATGCTGCGTGAGGATCTCTCGGCGCACCTCCCGGCTCATGCGGGGCCGCCGCCTGGTCCCTCTACACGCCATGTCGAGCGCCAGATCGGCAAGGAACAGCATGTCCAATCCTCTTTCCCGAAGCGGCGGAAGCAGTTGTGGGTGGAACCAAAGCCGGTCACGGAGGTCTGGTCGCAGGCCGCATAGAAATGCGGGCTGGATCGAGGCAACTACCTTGAGCCTGCGGTTCGCTCCCCGCCCGATGCTCACCGGGAAATCGGAACCCACCGGGCGGATGAAGCCATCGTCAAGCGTGGACAGCAGCTTCACCTGAACCACTTCCGGACACTCGCCGATGTCATCGAGAAACACCGCTTGGCCATACTCCATTGCGGAGCGGAACACCCCCACCCTATTGGCCACCGCACCGGTGAAAGAGCCCTTCATGTGGCCGAACAACTCCGACTCGGCCAGATCCGCCGGAGTGGCCGCGAGCGACACTAGGTGCATGGGGCGTGTCCGACCGCGGTTCGACCTTAGGTGAATCGCTCTCATCAGCTGGCCCTTGCCTGTCCCGCGCTCCCCGATCAGCAAGACGGGATGTCGGCTGGTGGCCAGATCTTCGATCGTATTCCTGATCTTGACGATCTCTTTGGCGTGCCCGACGAAAGAGGTGTCCGGATCGAAGGGTTCGGCGTCGCCCACGGCGTGCCGAAGGACATCGCCGAGGTAGCCGACGGCCCATGTGTTGGTGTCATCCAGTCCCTCGACATCGGGGAGTTCAGGCCTGATTCCACGGCCTGCCGTCGGTCCCAACCTCTCGTCTGCAGCGCCTCGTACGAATCCAGCCACCTCCTTCGCGGGCAGGGAATAAGCTGTCCGTGCGGTGTCACGCAGCCATTCGTAGAGATTGACCAGCTCCGCTTTGGAGGCCGTCTTCCCAGTGTCCGCACGGCCAGTCGACATTCGCTTCAACCTCATGGGCCCTCAATTCCTCGGGACACGCCAAGTGGGCACCGAGGACCGCCGGAGCACAGCCTCTTCACCGGCCCTCGTCGTGATTCCGTCAGGCTACAATACTGACCCCGGATCCCAGTGCACGCAAGCGAGCTGTGAGTCACTGACCTCCGAACTCCGAGGCACGGATTCCGCCCCCTGGCGCTGCGGCGCGCTACTGGGGGTCCGTCAACTTCGTGAGATCCTCGCCCGGTCGCCGTTGCGGCACCTCCCACTACCCCTCAACGGCCCGTGCCGGTTAGAATCCGCCAACCTTCACGAGACCCCGAACGCGGAGCGAACCACCTTGAGCGCCTCGTTGCCCCCCACCACCCCCCCCACCA
>CAZTOF010000571.1:0-1728 GCA_964615515.1 uncultured Gemmatimonadaceae bacterium | reverse complement strand
CCGATCAGCCTGGAGCTGGCACGCGACGCGGCGTGGCGTCTGGCGGTCGAGGACGGTGGGGGACTGGTCGCGCAGACCGACGCACTGCTGGCCCCGCCGACGTCCCCCGCGCTCTGCGCCGCCGGCGCTACGAGATCGATGGCGACGATCCGCTTCGCCCCCTGCTCCTTCACGCCCAGGAGGTGGCGGGCCGGCGGGCCGAAGGCGCAATCCCGGAACACGTCTTCTGGGCCTCGTCGAACCTGCAGCGCGTCTACCACTACAACCGCCTGCACCCCGACCCGCGCCTGGCGGTGACCCGCGCCGTGCTCACGCTGCGGGTGGTGGACGACCCGGTCTGGGCGGGAACGCTGGGGCTGGGTGGCGGTGAGCGGTGCGACATGCTGGCCGAGGTGGCCGGCGGACTGCGGCAGGACGGTGCCTCCATGGGTGGGTCGCGGGGTCCCCTCGCGCGCGCCGACAGTGCCTGGGCCGCGGTGGCCGTGCACACATTCGCCCGCCTCGAAGCGGAGTGCCCGGAGGTGGAGGCGAGTGGGCTGGACGGAGCCATGCGCGGCCAACTGCTGGGGTTGGCGGGGGGTCTGCTGCACTCGGGTCTGGTGGCCCGCTACGAGGGGTGGCGGCTGGCGTTGGAAGACGCCCCCTCGTCGGTGGCGAGCGACACGGCCGCCCGGATTCTGGACTTCGCCGCGGGAGATGTACGCTTCTTCTCGAGCGGCCGCGTTCCGCCGGAGATGAGCGCCGCGATCGATCCCGCCACCGGCGCGGCCTTCGCCGCCGCCTGGCGCCGGGCCGTCTTCCGGGACGTGGCCCGCGCACTCGTCGACCGGGTGGAGCGCGGCGAGGCCCTGTCCCGGATCCGGGCCCGGGACGCCGGCCCCTACCTCGGTACCCTCAACGCCGCGGCGAGTCACGCGGGGCTGCTGCCCGCACAGGTCTACCGCCCCGAAACACTCGCCCTCCTCACCCGGTCCCGGGGCGATTTCGGCGCCGCCTTCGAGCGCCTCCGCTACCGCGCCAGGAACGCACCGCGAGCGGCGGCGGCCGGGGTCGCCCTGCTGACCCTCGCCCTCCTCGGCGCGGCCACGCTGGTCTTCATCAGCTGGTGGCGGTTCACCCTGCTGACCCGGACCCGTTTGTACGGCGCCGAAATCGCGCGGCGGGCAGGTGAATCGATTCGCCCGTCGCCTGCTGACGACCCGCCCACCCTGAGATGACCATCCTGCTCCTCGGCGCGGTGACCCTCCTCGGCGCCCGCTGGATGATGAAGCGGCCCGGCCGCGGTCCGGACGGGTCGTTCTGGGTGCTGGCCATGGGCGTCCTGGTGGCGGGGCAGATCTGGGTCGCGCGCGACCGCCTGGCTTCGTACCAGGTGCGGCTGCTGGGCCAGACGTTCCACGTGGGAGCCGCGAACGAAGACCCGGCACGCCCCCGCACAATCTCGGGGGACCGGGACGCGGCCGACCTCCATGTCCCCGGCATCGGGAACGAACCGGTCGCGGTGTTGGACGTGGATGCCGCCGCCGACGATGCGCCCTCGGTGGTCGTGGCGGCCGCCGAGGGGACGCTGGGTGTGGTGGCCGTGCGGATCCCGCGTGGATGGGGAGGTGCGCGTTGGGAGGTGTTGCGCTCGGTGGCACTGGAACCGGGGGACCGGATTGCGGTGCGGCATGAGGGGGTGGAGGCGGAGTTGGCGTTCGCGAGGAGCCGGGTGCCGGTGCTCGGGTG
>CAZTOF010000570.1:0-2037 GCA_964615515.1 uncultured Gemmatimonadaceae bacterium | reverse complement strand
CCAATACGTGACCGTGGTGTCGAATCCGGTGATCGACCCCGCGGTGATGGATGGGTGAATGGTAGCGCCAGGCGGGGTACGCGCTTACAGTAGGGTCGGCGCTCTGGCCGTGAACGTGCTTGGCAAGCCGGCTGGCCCCGGGGACGCAGCCCCGCAGCCGCGGGCATTTCGATTGAACACGACATGAGGCAGCAGGCGATGGCAGGGAAACAATGGACCAGAGGTCTGGTCGGCGTCTGGCTGCTCAGTCTCTCCACAGTGAGTTGCGAAGAAGGTGACTGCCCACTCATAGGGAGTTACGCCGTCGTCGTCCGGGTGGAGGATTCGGCAACGGGTGAACAGATCAAGTCGACCCCGATCGGGATTGTGACATACGGAGAGAGACAGGACACCCTGTACGCCTCCCGGAACCACGTCCTTTCCGGGGGCCCCATCCAGGCCGGCAACTACGATGTCGAGGTTCGGGCCGAAGGGTACCAGGTGTGGAGACGCGAGAACGTGGTGGTCCGCGAATCCGGTAGGTGCTCGACGGTTCAAACCGTCGAATTGACCGCCAGGATGGTGCGCCTGGCAGTCGGCGGATAGCCCGCCGATGCACCCCCCGCACCGGTGCCGATGTTCACTCCCGTAGGATTGCCTGGGCTCCAAGTCGGCCCGGGGCGCCGGTGAGCCCACCACCCGGGTGAGTACCCGACCCGGACAGGAAGAGCCTCTCCACCGGTGTCCGATACCCGGCCCAGCCGGGGACCGGCCGCATGAAGAGGAATTGATCGAGGCCCATCTGGCCGTGGTATTCGTCGCCTTGGGTGAGTCCGAGTCCGGTTTCGAGGTCGAGCGGCGTGACGAGGTGGTGGTCCAGGATGCGGTCGTGGATACCGGGGAGGCACTCGTCGAGGACCTGAAGGACGCTGGACAGGAGGGCGCTGCGTGGTGCGGTGTCTTGCCAGCTGTCGGAGTGCAGGTGATAGGGCGCGTAGCGGACCTGGATGGAGGCGATGTGGTGGCCTGCGGGCGCCAGGGTAGGGTCGTGGAGGGTGGGGACCACGATGTCGAGGTGAGGGTGGGACGAGATTCGGCCGTACTTCGCGTCGTCGCTGGCGCGTTCGAGGTGGTCGAGCGAGGGGGCGACGAGGGTGTGGCCGGCGAGGCGCCTGGCGGTGTTGGGGAGATGTGGGAGTCCGTCGAGGAGAAGGTGCAGCATGGCGGTGGTGCCGCGCATCCGGATGTTGGCGACTTTGCGGTTGAACTCGGGGCCCAGCCGGGGTGCGCCCAATAGCTTGAAGAAGGTGCGGCGAGGGTCGAGGCCGGAGATGACGAAGCGGGCCGCGATCTCTTCGCCGCCCGCCAGCTGCACGCCCGCGGCCACCCCGTCCTCGACCAGAATGCGTGCCACCTCAGCCCCGGTGCGGATTTCGGCTCCGTGTGCTCGCACCGCCGTGGCCAAAGTAGCGGAAAGTGCGCCGATCCCCCCCTTCAGAAACGCCGAGGAGCGGAAGCCATGGGCGGGGCTGCCGGTAGCGTGATAGAGCATGCGGAAGGCGCCCCCCATGGCGCTCGGGCCCTGACTGGCTCCGAGCAGGGCGGTGGTGCCGAGCATTCCCTTGAGCGCGTCGTTCGCGAACCAGTCGCCGAGGAGGTCGCGGGCGGGGAGGGGGAGAACGCGCAGCAGTTCCACGACGGTGCGTTTGCCGAGCCGGGCCGCCTGGACGAGGGGGCGTAGCAAGCGGATCCGTTCCCTTCTTGTAAGGTCGTGAAGGGGTGGGGCGGGGTGGTCCAGGGTGACCCGCAGGACCCGCGCCATCGAGTCCAGGTAGTCGACCCAATCGGAGAACCTGGATGCGTCGGTCCGGCTGTGGCTGGCGATCTCATCTCGGGTGGTGGCGGGGTCGCGCCAAAGTGTCATGACCTCGCCTCCACCCAGCAGCGAAGTTGCGACCGCGGGGGGATGCACCCATTCCAGGTCGTGCGTGCCGATGCCCAGCTCCGCGAGAATGCTGCGCCGGAACAACCCCGCGTCCTGCGCGGCCAGGCTCACCC
>CAZTOF010000569.1:0-6839 GCA_964615515.1 uncultured Gemmatimonadaceae bacterium | reverse complement strand
GTTCTCCACCGGCGGGATCCTGCGCCGTGAGGTCCGCGCGGCCGTCCCGCTGCCCAGGGTCTACATGGCCGCGCGGGTTCCCCCCTTCACCACCGAGGCCTTCTACCCCGGCGAGGTCGCGGCTCACTGCCTCGGCACGGGGCGCTCCTCGCGCCTCTACGACCGCCTCGTGCGCAGCCGCGCCGCCAAGTCGGCCACCTGCCACCTCCTGCCGCTCACCAGCGGTGCCACCCTGTTCCTGGCGGTCGCCACCGGATTCGCCGACACGCCCATCGACGACCTGGAGGCGGCCCTGGCCGGCGAGCTCGACGCGGCCGGAGACCTCGGCGAGGACGAAATCGCGCGTGCGGTGGTCGGCGCCGAGACCCGCAACCTGCGAGTGATGCAGCAACTGCAATGGCGCGCGGACCTGCTGTCGATGTACGCCACCCTCTTCGGCGACGCTGGACGCCTCAACCGGGATCTGCGGCGCCTGCGACAGGTGACGGCGGAGGAGGTGCGGGGGTGGTCGCGAGACTACCTGCACCCCCAAAACCGCGCGGTGGTGCGGTATCTGCCGGAGGCTCCGTCGTGACGGGGTCCGCACTCGCGAGCGACCGCGACGCGGCTCCTTCTCCGGGCCCGATTCGGCCGTATGTCTTTCCGTCCATCGCGCGGCACCGGCTCGGCAACGACATGGCGGTGCGGCTGGTTTCGGAGATGCCGTCGCCGATCGTCACGGCCATGGCGGTGCTGCGCGCCGGGGAGACCGCCGCTCCCGCCGGCCGCGGCGGTCTGGCGGTGCTGGCGGGGGATGGCCTGGCCGGAGGGACGGCGCGGCTGCCGAGCCGCGAACTCGCATGGGCACTGGAGGACATCGGGGCGAGCTTCGGTGCCGTGACGGGGTGGGACTCCACAACGGTGGCGGTTTCCTGCCTGGCCGAACATCTGCCCCGGGCCATGCCCCTGCTGGCCGAAATGGTGCGGTCGCCGGCCTTCGAGCCGAACGAATTCGACCGCTACCGGGCACAACGTCTGGCCACGGCCGCCCAGAGGCGAATGGACCCCGCCGCCCTGGCCGCCGATCGGCACGCCCGCTTCGTCTTCGCGGAGGGAGGCACCTACGCCCGTCCCGTGAGCGGGACCGGAGCCTCGATCGCACGGATCGAGGCGGGCCACGCGCGCGAATTCACGGCGGCCCGCTACGGCCCCGGCGAGGCGACCCTGGTGGTTGTGGGCGACGTGGACACGAGCGAGGCCCTGGCGGTCGCCGAGGCCGGGTGGGGGGACTGGCGCCGGGAGGTTGAGCCGGTTCCGGAACCGGAGGCGGCGCCCCGGCGACGAACCCGCTCGGCGCACGTGATCCACCTCCCGGGATCCGTGCAGTCCCGGATCCGCACCGGGCACATGGGGGTGCACCGCGGGGTCGCGGACTATTTTGCGCTGATCGTGCTCAACCTGGTGCTGGGGGGGTCGTTCTCGTCGCGGCTGAACCTGAACCTTCGTGAACGGCACGGCTACACGTACGGCGTGCGTTCCTCCTTCGCCCCGCGCCGCGGCCCGGGCCCCTTCGCCGTTTCGACCGCCGTCGAGAACAAGTTCACCGGGGCGGCCTTGGGTGAGATCCTGCGCGAGATCGAGGCCCTCGTGGACGCGGGGCCGACCCGGGAAGAGGTCGAGGCCGCGACCAGCTACCTGGCGGGGGTGTTTCCGCTGCGGCTGGAGACGACGGGACAGATCGCGTCCCGGATCGCCGAGATGGTCGTCTTCGACCTGCCGGAGGACTACTACCGCAGCTATCGCGACCGCGTCAGGGAGGTGACCGCGGGACAGGCGGCCGAAGCGGCTCGCCGGCACATTCGTCCGGCGGAACTGTGCACCGTGGTTGTGGGCGACGCGGACGCCGTGGTGCCGCAGCTCGAAGGACTGGGGGTTGGCCCGGTCACCGTACACGAGGAGGGTGCATGAGGCGGGCGCAATGAGCGAGGACCGGCGCGCGCTCCTGCAGTCGAAGGTTGTTCATGACGGCCGCATCGTGCACTTGAGCGTGGACACGGTCCGTTTTCCCGACGGCTCGGTCGGGAAGCTCGAGCTCGTGCGGCACCGGGGGGCCGCGGCCGTGCTGCCGGTCTTCGGGCGCCCCGGCCGCCCCGACCCGGAGGTGCTTCTGCTGCGACAGTACCGGTACGCGGCCGGCGGCGAGATCTACGAGGTCCCGGCCGGGATCATCGAGCGCGGCGAGACCTGGGAGGAGTGTGCGCGGCGCGAACTGGAGGAGGAGACGGGGTTGCGGACCGAGAGGCTCGTGAAGCTGACCACAATACACACCACGCCGGGCTTCACCAACGAGCAGATCCACCTGTACGCGGCGTTCGACCTCGGCGAGGGGGTGGCCCGCACGGACGACGACGAGTTCCTGCAGACGCGGCGCATGCCGTTGTCGAGGGTGCTGGAGCTGGCCCGTTCAGGCGAAATGACCGACGCCAAGTCGCTGGTCACCCTCCTCTACTTCGAGCGTTTCCTTTTGAGCGAACGCGCGTAGCCCGCCACCTGTCACCCGAGCGGAAACCCGGTGTCCCACGGTGAGGACGGAGAGACCCTCGCTACCCCAGTGCTGACGCCACCTGGGCAATGGCACGCTTTATGCGTACTTCGTGTCACACGAAGACCAGAATCCAGGGATCCGGTGTCCAGCGGATCCCGCAGACGCCCAAAGGGCGAGGGAGACAACAATGTCCCGCGGCAAGCTTCTTCAAGCCAATGGTGGCGGTGCCGAGGGGGGATACACAGCCAGGCAGGCCAGGCGCGAGATCGCGGCCATCTCAGACAGCGAGGTCGTACAGCGGTTTCTCGACGGAGACGACCGGGCCTTCGCGGAACTCGTGAGCCGCTACGACAAGCGCCTTCAGAACTTCATCGCACGCACGGTGGGGGACCGGGAGCAGGCGGAGGATCTGGTCCAGGAGACGTTCGTCCGGGTCTACCGGCACATACATCGGTTCGACCAGACGAGAAAATTCTCGACCTGGATCTACACGATCGCCGGGAACCTGGCGAAGAACGAGCTCCGCAACCGGTCCAGAAACCCCCTGGTGCTCTTCCAGACGATCATGAAGAACTGGGATGCGGACTTTCGGCCCCTCGAGTGGGAGGATCCGAAGACGCGGCCCGACGACCTCTACCGGAGGCGGTTCCTGCGCGAGAAGGTGAACGAGGCCGTGGAACAGCTTCCCGAACACCATCGGACCGTATTCGTTCTTCGGGAGCTGCACGGCAAGAGCTACGAGGAGATCGCCGAGATCACGGGCTGCAATCTGGGCACGGTGAAGAGCCGGCTGAATCGCGCCCGGAACGCCTTCGCCCGCATCATCGCACCGATGATCGACTGATCGCCGCCGGATTCCCGGAAGGATCGAACGGGCCGGTTCGCGGCCGGACTCTCCGTTCCGATGGAACCCAAGCCCCCGTTCCGCTGTACCTGTATACAACCCGGGGCGCCAGTGCTAGCTTGATCTGAAGCCCCGGATCGCACCCCGACCCGGAAGCCGGTCACCGCTTCAGGGAGGGTCGCGCCGGTGGTGGCAGGGTGTCCGTGATCGATATCGGGCCAGCAGCATCGAGGGCATTGTGAACAGGAAGATCCCATATCGAAAGGACCCGCAGCGAAACGCGACCGAACCCGGTCCGAATAGCTGTCGTGCGTTCCTTGACCGATATTCGGACTACCGCGACTGCCGCCTTGACGACGAGGGCCGGTCTTTCTTCATAGGGCACATGGCGGGGTGTGAAGCCTGCAGGCGCTACGACCACGTGATTCGCAAGGGGATCGACACGCTCCGGAAGGCGCCGCCGGCATCGTCGCGCCGCCGCCTCAACGTCGCCGAAGTGCGGCGCCTGGCCACGGTGTTCGAGAGGGAGTCCCTGGCCCTCGGCACCGCGGGATCCGGTGTGACGCTTACCGCGGCCGTGCTGGTCGCGGTGCTGATGGCCGCGGTCGCATGGAGTCCCTACTTCTCCGGAAACACGCCCGAGGTCCGGATCGCGCCTGTTGTGGCCGGGGCTCCGGCTCCGCCGGTCGCTTCCTCCTTCTCGTCGTCCGAAACCGTCGCGCCGCCGGAGTTCCAGCAGGACGAGCTGGGGGAGATCATCCGGTCCATGCTCGTCGAGTTCGCACCCGTCCGTGCCCGGGACGCCGCGGCGGACCCGGAGTAGCAGCCCGTGGATTCCCCTCTCGTCGCGCCTTGCCAGCCCGGCGCCTCGCCGCTCCCGGTGCTCGCGGGGCTTTATCCACGGACTGCTAGTCACTGAGCACCACCCGGGACGGGGGAGTCTTCTTCCTCCACGGCGGCGACGAATACCGCAAGTCCGTTGCGGCGAAAGAGCTCCTGGAGCGCTACGCCGACCCGGCCACGGCCGACTTCAACGTCGACCGCATCGAGGGTTCCGAGATGACGGTGGAGCGGTTGGCGTCGGTCATCGCCACGCCGCCGATGATGGCCCGCTGGCGGGTGGTGCACGTGAAGGAAGCGGAGGCGTTGGCGGCAAGCCCCAGGGCGCGGCAGGTGGTCCTCGAGACGGCGCGCACCCCGCCGCCCGGACTGGTCCTGATCCTGCAGGCGACGATTCCAGCCCGTTCCCGGGCGAAGTTCTACAAGGACCTCGCGCGGATTGCCACGGCTATCGAGTTCAAGCCGGTCTCCGTGGACGAGGCGCCCGGGTGGCTCGTGTCGTGGGCCGGGAAGGAACTGGGTGTCACGGTCGAGATCGAGGCCGCGCAGGCGCTGGCCGGAGCCGCGGGGACCGAGCTCGGAATGCTCACACAGGAGGTGCGCAAGCTGGCCGAAATGGTGGGCGAGGGGGCCACGGTTGACGTGGAAGCCGTGCGGAGGGGAGGGCTGCGCCTGCCCCGCCAGGACCGCTGGGCGTGGTTCGACCTGGTCGGCAACCGGAAAGTCCGCGAAGCGACCAGAAGTCTTCCCGTCCTCCTTGAACAGGGCGAATCGGTGGTCGGGCTGGTGATCGGGCTCTCCATCCAGCTGCTTCGCATCGGAGTCGCCATCGAGGGGGGTGTGCCGGCGGTGCAGGCGGTGCTGCCGCCCTACCAGCGCTTCCTGGCGCGGCGCATCGTGGGACAGGCGCGGCGCTGGACCCGCGCCGAGCTCGCGGAAGCGGTGCGCGGACTGCGCCGGCTGGACCAGCTGCTCAAGGCCAGCGCGATCCCGGGCGAGGTGCTCATGGAGGAATGGTTGCTGGGGTTGATGGTGCGGGGACGGGAACGATCGGCGTGACGGGGGTGGCCGGAGCGGCCCGCGAAGAAGCGGCCGAACCCCCCGGGGTTGCCGACACGGAGGTCCGGCTCGGCATCCGGGGCATGCACTGCGCCTCGTGCGTGATCACGGTGGAGAGGGCGCTGGGCGACACCGAGGGGGTGGCCGGCGCCAGCGTCAGTCTGGTCGAGGAACTCGCCCGGGTGCGACTCGCGCCGGTGGGTGCCGACCCGGACGCGCTGATACGCGCGGTGGAGGGCGCCGGATACGGAGCGGAGCTGCTGGCCGGCGCCGCAGCCGTCCTGGATGCCGCCCGAGAAAGGGACGAGCACCGGGACGAGGAGCGAGCCGCGCTGTTGAGGCGGTTCCGGGTGGGGGTGGCGTGCGGTCTGCCCGTCGTGCTGATCGGCCACTGGGAGATGATCCCGGGACTGCCGGTGCTCGCCCACGAGGTCCGCGGCGCGCTCTGGTGGCTTTCGGGGGTGCTGACGGCGCCGATCCTGCTCTACACGGGGCGGGGGTTCTTCACCGGTGCCTGGGCCGCCGCGCGGCGCGGCGCGGCCGACATGAACACGCTGGTCGCATTGGGAACGGGGGCGGCGTGGCTGTACTCGGCGGTTGCGGTCGCCGCGCCCCATCTCTTCCCCGAGGGGACGGCCCGGCCCTTCTACGAGGCCGTGGCGGTCGTGATCACCCTGGTGGTCCTGGGCCAGGCGGTGGAGGCCCGGGCGAGGGGACGCACCGCGCGGGCGCTCCGGGCCCTCTTCGACCTGGCCCAGGACCACCAGGGTGATCACGACCGCCGACGGGGTCGAGACGGTGCCGGTGGGCGAGGTCGTTCCGGGGGACCTGCTGCTGGTGCGTCCTGGTGCGCGCATCCCCCTCGACGGGCGGGTCCGGCGGGGGGAGAGCGAGGTGGACGAGTCCATGCTCACGGGCGAGAGCATGCCGGTCCCGAAGTCACCCGGGGAAGGGGTGGTGGGCGGCACGGTCAACGGGACCGGCGCGCTCACCGTCGAGACCACCCGGGTGGGCGCGGACACGGTGCTCGCGCGCATCGTCGAGATGGTCCAGCGCGCCCGGGGGACCAAGCCCCCCATCCAGAGGACCGTCGACGTGGTCGCGGGCCGTTTCGTTCCGGCGGTCATCGCGATCTCGCTGGTCACCTTCTGCGTCTGGGTGGTGGCGGGGCCGGAGCCGCGGACGAACTTCGCCGTCGTGACGGCGGTGGCGGTGCTGGTGATCGCCTGCCCGTGCGCGCTGGGACTGGCCACGCCCATCTCGGTGATGATCGCGATCGGCAAGGCGGCCGCGCACGGGGTGCTGATCAGGGACGGCGCGGCGCTGCAGCGGGCGCGCCGGGTGGACGCGGTGGTCCTGGACAAGACGGGGACGCTGACGGTGGGCAGGCCGCGGGTCGCCTTCGCGGGCGCGTCCGCGGCCTTCGCGGAAGGGACGTTCCTGGAGGCGGCGGCGAGCGTGGAGGCCGCGTCGGAACACCCGGCCGCGCGCGCCATCGTGCGGTACGCGGGGGAGCGGGGGGTGGCGTGGCCCGAGGTGGAGAACTTCGCCGCGCTGCCGGGTGTTCCGACG
>CAZTOF010000568.1:0-2341 GCA_964615515.1 uncultured Gemmatimonadaceae bacterium | reverse complement strand
CGGCCCGCACAACATACCCGCCGGCCGCGACACCCCGAAACTCGAAGCCCCCGGAAGCATTGCTTTGGACTCGTTCTGTTCTGCAGAACGGAAAAAACTCAAGAGCGCGGGCTGTGGCCGCCCTCGTCCATGGGAAGTCCGTCCAGTCTCTGCAGAGGTATATCCGATGCGAGGCGACCGGCCTGCCGTCGGGGTCCTTGAGACGGACCGAGATCCTGCCTCCCGGCCCGAGCACGATGTCGAGACGGACCGGCGCCGCAGTGAGAATCTCCAATGGAACCACCGTGTCGGCGAAGCGGTTGTCCGGCGCGGCAACCTCCATGATGAGGTAGACCAGATCATGGGAACCGGTCGATGCCGGCAGGGTGGGGTCGAAGGGACCGAGGGTGTAGCTTCCGTCGCTGCCCGTGTTCCCCTCGACAATCCCCTCACTCGCATAGACTCCGTAACCCGCGTGCCAGGACGACAGCTTCAGTTGGACGTCCTGGATCCCGTCGCCTGAGGCGTCGGTCACACGTCCCGACACGGTGACCCCGGAGGCCTGGACCGAGCCCCCCGACGAGGAGTCCTGTCGCGATCCCGTCGCGGCGCTCTGTTGTGCCGGCGCCACGACGGCAGTGCCGACGAGGGCCAGGGCCGCGACGACGGCGACTGTCAGACGGCGGCTACGCCGAGGCTCTCCCCCCCCCCCGGTCGCTGAGATCGCCTTCTGGCCGGCGCGGCCGAACACGACGATCAGCGGGACGAGGGCCGCGAGGACCAGAAGGAGTGACAGCATGTAGGGCTCCAATCCGGGAGACAGCACCGGCCAGTATACAGCCGCGTCGCCCCTGTGAATAATCGGGAGCCACGGATTGTCACCTATTCGCGGGCCTTCTCAGGAGAAGAACGTGTGGGCTACGTCGAGCAGGTCGGCGCTCACTGGCTTGAGCTTCGCGGTGGCGTCCCGTAAACAGACCCGCTCGATGGCGCCGTCGCGCAACGCCACCATCTGCCCGAAGGCGCCGTCGTGGACCGCGTCGATGGCCGCCACCCCGAAGCGGGTGGCGAGCACCCGGTCCGACGGTGTGGGCGTGCCGCCCCGCTGGACATGTCCGAGGATGGTGACGCGCGTCTCGAACCCGGTGCGAGCCTCGACCTCCGCCGCGATGACGTTGGCGATCCCGCCCAGACGCTTGTGCCCGTAGGCGTCGACCGGAGGCTCCGCCACCTCCAGTGTGCCGGGCTGGGGCCGGGCACCCTCGGCCACTACCACTATCGATGCGAAGCGGCCTCTGCGCTGGCGCCGGAGCAGGGCTGCGCAGAGGTCGTCGAGATCGAAGGGCTCCTCGGGCACGAGAATGTAGGCGGCGCCCCCCGCAATCCCGGCCCAGGTCGCGATATGACCCACATTTCGCCCCATCACCTCCACGAAGATGACCCGCTCGTGGCTCTCCGCGGTGGTATGGAGGCGGTCGATGGCGTCCGTGGCGACGGTTATGGCGGTGTCGAACCCGAAGGTCCGTTCGGTCATGCCCACGTCGTTGTCGATCGTCTTGGGTATCCCGACCACGTCGAAGCCGCGATCGGACATCTCGCACGCGCACGACAGCGTGCCCTCGCCGCCGATGGCGATGAGCGCGTCCAGCGCCAGCGTGCGCATGGTCTCGGTGGCGCGGGCCATGCCGTCGGGGAGGCTGAACGGCGTGTGGCGCGAGGTCCCGAGCACGGTGCCTCCCCTCGGTAGCAGGCCCCGGCAGGACTCCACGTCGAGCAGGGTCCAGTGGTTTTCCACCACTCCCCGCCACCCGTCGCGGAAGCCGATGACCTCGTCGCCGTAGTGGCGTTCAGCCTTGCGCACCACCGCCCTGATCACCGCGTTGAGACCGGGACAGTCGCCGCCCCCCGTGAGGATCCCGACCCGCATCACGGCGCTTCCGAGGCGAGCAGGGCCGCTCCGATGGCGCCGGCCTGGCTGCCGAACCGCGCCGGCACGACCTGCACCTTCCGCCGCTGGTCGCCGCCGAGCACCAAGCGGTGGGTCCAAGCCTCCATGCCCCGCACCAGCGGCTCGCCGATGTCGATCAGACCCCCCGCGATCACGATCACCTCGGGGTCGAGCACGTGCACGAGGTTGGCCACGCCCACTGCGGCGCAGCGGCAGAACTCGTCCAGAACGGCCAGCGCGTCCGGGTCGCCCTTCGCGACCAGCGCGTGGACGTGCTCGCCCCGGATGGCGCCCACCGAGCCAGCCTCGTCGACGGCGCCGTCGAAGTCGCCCCTCGCGGCGGCCTGACGGGCCAGACGACCCAGACCGGTCCCCGATGCGTAGTACTCCCAAGGGCCGGGCGAGCCGGTGACG
>CAZTOF010000567.1:0-2123 GCA_964615515.1 uncultured Gemmatimonadaceae bacterium | reverse complement strand
GCGCCCGCGCCGAAGACGGTCAGCACACGGGACCCGGGACGGCTCAGCAACCGCGCCGCGAGGCCCGCCGCGGCCCCGGTCCGGATCGCGGTCAGCTCCTCCGCATCCATCAGGGCGGCGGGCAGCCCGGTCTCGTCGTCGAGCATGAGGATCACCCCGCTGATGCCCGGCAGCCCCCGGGCCCGGTTTCCCGCGAACACCGACACGATCTTGGCGCCGCGTTCTCCGCCACCCCCCAGGCGCGCCGGCATGAAGAGCGAGATCCCGTCGCCCGAGGTGAGCCCGACCCGGGCCGACATCTCGACCCGGCCCGCCGACAGCCGGCCGAAGGCGCGGACCATGGCGTCGATGGCATCGTCCATGGTGATCAGCGCGATGACGTCGGCGCGGGAGAGGACGCGGAGGTTCATGTCGAGCCTTCCGGTGGCGGGTTTCGGGACCCGCAAACATACCGCTGCGCCAGCGCCCGGAACGACTGCACCTCCGCGTCGATCCAGGCGTCGTCCCGCCCCAGCTCCGCCGCCATCACCCGCGCCACGGCGGGCGCGGCCTCCCGCGCGGCTCCCGCGTTCAGGAAGAGCGCCCGCGTCCGCCGCGCGAGCACGTCTTCGACCCGCACCGCCATCTCGTGGCGCGCGGCCCACGCGGCCTGGCTCAGCCGGTACGGCAGGGCCGGATGCATGAGGCGATCAAGCTGCGCATCGGCCGTTCCCACCGCGCGGACGGCGCCGGCCTGGGCACCGTATTCCCGCCAGGGAGCGAGCACCTCGCCGCGGGTGCTGTAGCCGTAGAGCCTCAGCGCGGCGGTCGCCGGGGGCGCGGGTGACAGCCCCCCCACGTCGGCGGCGATGTCCACCGTGTCCTGGCCGACCCTGCGGCATGTCGTCCACTTGCCGCCGGCCACGGTGACCAGACCCCGGCGCGAAACGGAGACGCTGTGATCGCGCGACAGGGCGGCGGTGTTGTCCCCGCTCCCCGCCGGCGCCAGCGCCCGCAGGCCCGCCCACGCCGACAGGATGTCCGCCCGGGAGGGCGGGCGCGTCAGGTAGCGGCCGGCGTGGTCGAGCAGGTATTCCACCTCCTCGGCGCCGGGAACGGGCTCGGGCGACGGGTTCGCGACGGGCACGTCGGTCGTCCCGATCACGACGTGCCCGTGCCAGGGAATGGCGAAGAGGACCCGCCGGTCGTCGGTGGTGGGGACCAGCAGCGCCGACGAGCCGGGGAGGAAGGCGCTGCTGACGACGATGTGCGCTCCGCGGCTCAGGACGACGCCGGAGTCCCGCCCGGGTTCGTCCATCTCCCGCAGCGAGTCGGCGAACGGGCCGGCGGCGTTGACCACGACCGAACCGCGGGCCACCCACTCGGCCGTGCCGATCCGGTCGCGGACCCTCACCCCCCGGATCACGCCCCCCGCTTCGACCAGTCCGGTCACCTCGGCGTGGTTGACCGGCACGCACCCCAGGTTTGCGGCGGTGCGGACGAGGGCCCAACCCAGGCGGGCATCGTCGAACTGGCCGTCGTGAAAGAGTACGCCGCCCCGCAGACCACGGTCGTTCAGGGTCGAGACGCGCCTCAGGCAACGGCGCCGCGACAGAAGGCGGGAACGGCCCAGCCCCCGCCCCGCCGCCAGCGCGTCGTAGACCTTGAGCCCGGCGCCGTACCAGGGTCGTTCCCACCACCGGTATGCCGGCACGACCAGGGTGAGGTCCCGGACCAGGTGCGGCGCGTTTTGCCGCAGCCGCTGCCGTTCCCGGAGGGCGCGGTACACCATCTGCACCCGGCCCTGCCGCAGGTAGCGCACCCCGCCATGGACCAGCTTGGTGCTGCGGCTCGACGTCCCCCCGGTGAAGTCGCCGCGCTCGAGGAGGAGCGTCCGGTATCCGCGCGCCGACGCGTCCAGGGCGGTCGCGATTCCCGTGCACCCCCCGCCCACGACGATGACGTGCCAGGGGCGGAGCGCCATTGCGCGCTCGAGGATGCGGTCCCTGGACAGGGGCGTGTCGGGCAACGGCTTCGCTTCCCTCCCGGGGTCAGAGGCCGACGATCGATATGTCATCTCGACTTGTCATAATGTCAAGCATGGTTGACATTTCTAGTCCGCCGCCACCCTCCCCATGAACGCC
>CAZTOF010000566.1:0-3265 GCA_964615515.1 uncultured Gemmatimonadaceae bacterium | reverse complement strand
CCCCCATCTCCCCCAGAAACTGCGACGCCCTCTTCACATACCCGTAGTACTGCCGCGCCCGCGTCAACGTCAGCGTCTCGCGCGCCCGCGTGATTGTCACGAAGCAGCTTCTGCGCTCCTCCTGCACTTCCTTGCTCCGCTGCCCTCCATTGAGCGCCCGGTAGGATGGGAAACCTCCTGGGCCATCCCGATCAGGTAGACATGCTTGAACTGCAGTCCCTTCGAACGGTGAACGGTGATGCACGGGACCGCGTTCGGTGCCGGGGGCGGCGTCTTGGACGAAAGGTCCAGGCGCTGCAGATAGGTGTTCAGGGTCACTCCACGGCCATGTTCCCCAACGATGTCCCGGTGCAGGGTCCGCCAAGTCTCGACCTCCACTTCGCTCGATTCGTCGCCGCCGCCATCGCCCCAGGACCGCCACCCGTCGTCCAGGAACGAATCCACGATCCCGGGAAACGCCAGTCCGTCCACGAGTCCGTTCCGGATTTTCTGCAGCGCCGTCCGGCCCTCTCCGGGCCCCGCATCGGCCGCCGCGTCGGCCCACGCCCGCAGGAAATCGCCACCGGCCAGGGCGGCCGCGGCCCCAACGGCGTGCGGTTCGATCGCCACGCCCGTGAGGCGTTCCCACTGTCGGCACATTCTTCGCAGCACGACCCGGTCATGGCGGGCATTGGCCAGCCTCAGCGCCTCCACCAGAACACCGGGCACGGGTGAGTCCTGCCGAACGGTTTCCACGTACGGGACCACCGCCTCGCGCACGGAAACGGTCTTCCGCGTCGTGACCAGTCGCGTGTTGTGACCGATCAGCCTGGTCGCATGCTCCACGATCTCGGGGGGGCAGCGGTAGCTCTCCGGCAGTTGAACGGTCTCCAGCTCGTAGTCGTTTCGCAGATCGTCGAACCGCCTGGGGCTGGCCCCGTTCCACTGGTAGATGATCTGGTCGTCGTCCGCCACGACGAAGAGGTTGTGGCGGCGACCGGGTGCGATCAGCCGGAGCAGGTCGTGCTGCGCCCGGTTCGTGTCCTGGAACTCGTCCACGCAGATGTGCGTCCACCCCAGCCGTACCACCCGCGCGACCGCCGGCTTCTCCCGGAGGAGACGGTTCGCGAAATGGAGCAGGCTGCCGAAGTCGAGCCGGTTGGCGGCGACCAGCGCGTCGCAGTAGCGGCGGAAGAGGGGCGGCAACCACGGTGGAGTGGTGGTCAGCGACGACGACGGGCCATCCCCCCCGTAGGATTCCGAGAAGAGCCGGTCGATCAGGTGCAGCAGGTTGGCGCGGTCCGGCGGCAGTTCCGCGTCCCCGTCCGGCAGGTTGGTGATGACCTCTTCCAGAATGGCGACCCGTTCTTCGTCCTGCGCCATCAACTGAAAGTCCGGCCGGATCCCCAGGTGGCTGCCGTGCTGGCCGAAAATGTCGATCGCGAACGAGTGAAGGGTGCACAGCCGGGCCCGGTCGGTGTGTTCCCCCAGGGCGCCGGTCCCACCCGGTCCCGCATCTCGGCGGCGGCCTTGTTCGTGAACGTCAACGCGAGGGTCGACGCGTCCTCACTGTCTTTCAGCAACCGGACCACCCGCAGGGTGAGGACCACCTGCCGGAACCGCTGCCACCGAGGACGAAAAGGGGACCGTCGTTCCAGCCCACCGCACGCCGCTGGTTGCGGTTGAGGTCGTGAGATGTCATTCCGACTTTACACAATGGAAACTCGACTTTCCATCCCCTCCATCCTTCACCCGTCCTCCTCGGTCACCCGGCCGTGCAGGTCGTCCGAGTGTGATCGGCGAGACTGGGCGTCTTGAGAACGCGCTCCACTTCCGCGGTGATGTCGCCAAGGTCCGGAAACCGACCGAGTCGCTGGCCGAGCGTTTTCTTCACGAAGGAACCGAAACCTCCACCGATCCGACGGACGTGCTCGGTTCTGGAATCGGATCGCCGTCCCCTCGGAGGGCCTCCAGGTGGAAGACGACGGCTTCATGGATCAGCTTCTCCACTGTCTCATACGAACCTGCCGCGGCGACGCACCCCGGCAGGTCCGGGACGTAGGCTGAATAGCCGCTCGGAGTCCGCTCGAACACGATCGCGTATTTCATGGAGTGTCTTCCGTCTTGAGTCCCGCCTGTCTGAGAATACTCTTCCAGGTTCCGGGGGCCAAGTCTCTGCTCATCCGGCCCGCGAGCGTCACGGTTCCCCGCCTTTCCGGATGCCGGTATTGCCGATGGCTTCCGCGTGTTCGGGCCAGGTACCAACCGTTCGCGCGCAAGAGCCGCATCGCATCTCTGACCTTGGGCATCGCCTGGGTTTCCCGGCCGGGAAGGATAGGCCAGACGGTTCCGGGAGCCGGTGACCCGCCCTTCGGGAGTCGTACAGGGAACAATCGCGGTGGGCGTCGGGCGTCAGAATGGCTCGATGGGACTGGCTTCTTGACGGTGGGCGATCCTCGTGACACATCTCATACGATCTCACATCGTATAAGATGCGCTTGGTACTCGACACCAATGCGGTCGTAGCCGCCCTGCGAAGCCCCACCGGCGCCTCGGCGGCACTGGTCCGGTGCGCGCTGCAACGTCGATTCACGCTGCTTCTCTCCGTGCCGCCCGCGCTCGAATACGAAGCGGTCTGCGTCGATCCGGCCCGGCGAATCGTCTCCGGTCTCGACGAGGCCGGGGTCGATACGATCATCTCGGCACTCTGCGCGGTGGCCGAACCGGTGCGCGGCAGTTTCCTCTGGCGGCCGCAACTGCGAGACGCAACCGACGAGATGGTGCTCGAGACGGCTGTGAACGGAAGGGCCGACTACCTGGTCACATTCAACAGAAGGGACTTCGGAGACGCTCCCGAATCCTTCGGAATCAAGCTGCTCTCACCCCCACAGGCCCTGAAGAGGATATCCAAATGACGGAGAAGAGAAAGCAGATCACCACCTACCCGCTGCGCCTGCCGTCCTCTCTCAAGCAGGCCGTCAGGGAGGCCAGCCGCCGGGACGGCACCAGCATCAACCAGTTCGTCACGACCGCCGTCGCCGAAAAGCTCTCGGCGATGCGCACCGCCGACTTCTTCGCCGAGCGGGCCGAGCGGGCCGACATCGAGGAGGCTCTGCGCCTGCTGCGACGCCGGGGTAGCCAACCTCCGAATCCCGAGGACCGGGTTGGAGACCCGAAATCGTCGAGGTGAATGGACGATTGCCGGGAGACACGCGGCCCGTGGCCGACGTGCGGCCCCGGGTAGCCGGAATCATGCGTCCCGGCGCTCCCACCCACGATCAATCCC
>CAZTOF010000565.1:0-2482 GCA_964615515.1 uncultured Gemmatimonadaceae bacterium | reverse complement strand
GTCGAAGCCGTACTCGTCGGTGTCGTAGCCGAAGATGGAGATCGTGTAGTCGCCCGCGTGCAGGCGGTCGAACGAGAACCTTCCGTCGCCCATGGTCACGACCGGGTCGGGGTCGTCGCCCCTGCCGGTCAGGCTGACGGTGACGCCCTCGAGGGGCCCCATTCCGTCGACGGCGACCACGCCCCGGACCTCGGCGGTCCTGAGCGCGATCCCCTCGAAGGGGACGTTCTCGGTCTCGCCGTAGGGGACGTGGACGGACTTGGAGGTGACGTCGAAGCCGTACTCGTCGTCGTCGTAGCCGGAGATGCCGATGGCGTAGTCGCCCCGGCGCAGGTCCTCGAAGAGGAACTGGCCGGCGCCGTTGGTCGGCATCTCGCGGGTCTCGCCCTTGCCCTGCAGGCTGACGGTCACGTCCGCGAGTCCGGCGCCCTCGATGCTGACCTGGCCCATGATGCTGGATGCGCGCAGGTAGGTTCCCTCGAAGTCCACGACCCTCGATTCGCCAACCGCCACCTGCGCTGTGGACGAAGTGCTGCTGAAGCCGACGTCCTCGTCGTCGAACCCATGGATCTCAATGGTGTAGTTACCTGCACGAAGGCCGGTGAAGGCGAACTGGCCGTTTGCACCAGTTAACGTTTCCGAATCGGAAACACCTGAAAGTACAACATTAACTGCACCTAAACCGTCTTTCTCTACCGATACCGTCCCCATAATGGCCGACGTACGGATCCAGGAGCCGGTGAAGTTGACGGTTACCGTCTGGTCGTCTTCCGAGAGTGTCGCCGGCGCGGACGTCTGCTGGAAGCTCGCGTCCTCCGGGTAGTTGCTGATGGTGACAGTGTACGTTCCGGCTTCGACATCCGTGAAGCTGAACGTGCCTCCGCTAGCCGTGTTGACGGTGACGCCGCTGCTGAGGGTGACGGTAACCCCGTCCATCCCGTCCCCCTCGATCGCCACCTGGCCCGTAATGGTGCCGGTGGGCGGCGGCGGAAGAGGATCCTCTCCGCACGCGCTGATCACGGGGACCGCAAGCAACATCGCCATCGCCAGTAGCTTGAGTCTGTTCATTCTCGTCGTCCATTCCTTTTGGATGGAAGGTTCTCGCCGTCGGTCATTCCCGCCGACCTCATGCCGGGGGATCCGGGCGAGCCGAAATCTATGGTTATCGTCGCCGGAGGACCGCGGGCGGTCACCCCGGCGGACGGTGCTCAGGGATTGTCAATGGTCCGTTCGGGCGGACGGTGCCTACTGCTGCAAGAGTGATGCCAAGATTTCGCATCGCTCTAAGTTGTTGTCCACAAACGACATAGGTATTTTGGGAAGGCTGCCGCCGTGCACGAAAATCGTTCGCTGGTCAGGTTTCAAACCCCTCTTTTCGCGGTTTGGCGGGAATTCGGGCGCCCTCGCACCCGCAAAAACGCCCGGTCCCCGCCGGTTTCACTGCTCATTCAGATACCGCTCGGCCAGATTCACCAGCCCCGCCGAGCCCAGGAAGAGGGGCGTCCGGTCGTGGAGCCCGTCCGGGACGATGTCCAGGATGTCGCGGCTCCCGTCCGAGGCCCTTCCTCCCGCAGCGGAACATACTAACGCCAGTGGGGCGGCTTCGTAAAGTATCCGCAGCTTGCCCCCCGGGGCCTTCGTGTCGCGCGGGTACATGAAGATCCCGCCCTGGAGCAGCGTGCGGTGCACGTCGGAGACCATGGAACCGATGTAGCGGGACTTGTAGCCGCCCCCGTCTTCCCCGTCCAGGCCCCGAAAATGGTCGACCAGACGCCGCTCTCCCCGGGCCCAGCGCGCGTAGTACGCCTCGTTGACCGAGTAGATCCTGGCCGGCGGGTCCGGGATGCGGATGGCGGGATGGCTGAGCAGGAATTCGCCGAGCGACGGGTCGAGGGTGAAGCCGTGAACGCCTCCCTCCACGCCGGTCGTGTAGACCATCATGGTGGACGAGCCGTAGATGACGTACCCGGCCGCCACCTGGCGCAGCCCGGGCTGGAGGCAGTCGGCCAGCGTCCCCGGGGTGCCCGGCGGCGACACGCGCTTGTGGATCGAGAAGATCGTGCCGATCGAGACGTTGACGTTGATGTTGGACGAGCCGTCGAGCGGGTCGAAGAGGAGGACGTAGTTGCCGATCTCGAACCGCTCCGGGATCGGGATGATGTCGTCGCACTCCTCCGAGGCCATGCAGCAGAGGTGCCCGGCGTGGTCCATCGCCTTGACCATCACCTCGTGGGCGAAGGCGTCGAGCTTCTGGACCCGCTCGCCCTGCACGTTGACGTCGCCGGTCGCGCCCAGGATGTCGATCAGGCCGGCCATGTTCACCTCGCGGGAGATGATCTTCGCGGCCAGCGCGATGTCGTAGAGCAGCGCCGAGAAGCGCCCCGAGGCGGTGGGGTGGGCGCGCTCCTGGTCGATGATGTGGCGATCGATGGTGACGACCTTGCTTCGCATGGCCGGGAAGTATGGGCGCGGGGGGGGAGGG
>CAZTOF010000564.1:0-1825 GCA_964615515.1 uncultured Gemmatimonadaceae bacterium | reverse complement strand
ATCCCGTCCACAACCCAGATGTCGTGGATGCCCTCGAAGTCGCTGATCTCGCGCCTGAGGGTGGGCAGGCGGAATTCGCTGACGCGATAAGGGTTGGAGGGGTCCTCGATGTTGATGACGTCGAAGAGGGATCCGCGGTTGACCGCGTAGACGTGGCCATCGTGGATGAAGACGTTGTGCACGCCGCCGGTCAGGCCGTCTTCGAAGGTGGAGAGCACCTCGACGTTGTGCGGGTCCGAGCAGTCCACGATGACGATGCCGTTACGGCGGTTGGACGCGCCCTCGCGCGAAATCACGCAGATGCGGCCGTCCTCGGACACCTTCACGTCGTTGGTGGTGCGGGCATCGACGACCAGGGAGTCGACCAGGACCGGCGCGGCCGGGTCGGTTACGTCCCACCAATAGGAGGCGCCCCCGGCACTCCAGGTGCCGGTGACCGCGTAGTCGCGGCCGTCCACGCCCTCCCACACCCACAGGTCCGAGGTGCGCACGTCGCGGACGGGTGCGTGCCCCACGAACCGCACCCTCTCGCCCACGTTGCGCGGCTCGATGCGCACCGTACGGTGGGCCGCGTGGCCGGGCACCGCGGCCATGACCGTGTAGATGCCCGGCCGGTATGCCACGAACCGCCCTTGAACGTCGATCTCGGCCGGTGGCAGGTCGGCGGTGGCCGCAAGGTCCGCGTAGGGAATCACCGAGAAGATCACGGGCACGTCGGTGACCGTGCCGCCCGACATGGGCGCCGCCTCGAAGCGGATCACGTCCCCGGTACGCCCCACGTCCTGGCTGGCCGTTAGTGAGATCGAGGTGACCGGGCTGGCGACCACGTCGTATGCGACCTCGCCGGCAACGCTTTCCGCGGTGGCCGTCAGGACGACGCGGCCGGGCGCGTGCGCCTGGACGACGCCATAGCGGTCGATGGTCGCCACCGCCGGGTCGCTGGTGGTCCACCCAACCTCGACGTTGGTGCGCACGTCGCCGGCCCGGTCGTATACGGTCGCCTCATGCCTCGCCACGGTCCCGGCGTAGAAGGTCCCGCCCGCGCCCGGGGCCACCTCGACCCGCTCCACCGGCGGGTAGGGGACCGTGACCGTCATCACCGCCGACAGCCGAAAGAGCTCCTCCGGGCTGAGCAAACCGAGGAAACGCGTGTCGCTGAATACACTCGCCACCACCCGGTACTCGCCGCCCTTCACCGCCCGCAGAGCTCCTGTTTGCCAATGAACATCCAGACCACGCGTCCGTCGGCCGAGATATCCGTACGTGAAATCCGCGTCCATGGGATTGCCGTCTGCGTCCAGCAGAGTGGCTTCGACGTACGCGCTATCCCCCGGCTCGAGCGCAATGTGCTCCCGCTCCAGCACGATGCGGGCGGGAGCCTGAGCGGCCACCGGCGAGTTGGCCAGCGAGGAAGCGCCGAGCGCCGCGAGCACGAGCAACCCGGATGCGATGCGACCACGCTTCATCTGAGAACTCCGAAGGGTGGGGGAACAACCACGGAATGCGACCGGGGTCCCTGTTCCTATTCCGGAACCCGCGCCCCGGGTCCGCCCGAAACTGCGGATTCGGATTGGCGGCAAGCAGGTTCGGGGCGACCCCGCGCTAGAAATTCACCACCAGAGCCATGGTCAGCACCCGATCCGACTTGTCCAGCGGGACGGGCACCTTGCCCGCGGACTCACCCTGCATGCTGGTGAGCGGGACGTCGACCAGCGACGGCCGGTTGTCGAACTGGTACTGGAACTTGGCCTGCAGCCCGAAGTGCTCGCTCATCGAGACGCCCAGCGAGGTCACCCAGTCCGCGCGCAGGTCCGCCGGATTGAAG
>CAZTOF010000563.1:0-6631 GCA_964615515.1 uncultured Gemmatimonadaceae bacterium | reverse complement strand
GGCGGTTGAGCGCGGGGCGGTCCGGCGATAAGCCTGCGCAGCAAGGCCATCTCCCCCTCGGTGAAGTCGCGCCCGTGGTAGCGGCACTCGATGCGGTCGCTCATGCGGCAGCCGTCATCGCGCTTCTGCGTCCTGCGTCCTGCGTCCATCGACCACGGCAGCCAGGGCGACAGGTCGTCCGGCGGCCGCCGCGCGCGCACGCCGCCAGCCAGTCGTCGAGCCAGCGCGGCACGTCGAGGCCGTTCAGCCTCAGGGTGCCGGTCACCGAGTACATGAGCGCGGTGAAGTGTGCTGCCGTCCTCGCTGTCGGAGCCGAACGACAGGCGCCGCCCGATGGCCGAGCCGCGCAGCATCCGCTCGGCGAGATTGTTGTCGAGCGGCACGCGGGGCCGGTCGAGGAAGACGCTCAGTCCCGCCCGGTGGTTGAGGAGCGAGCGCAGCGGCCCCCCTTCCCTCGCCTCCGGCGGCAGACGGTCGAGTTGGTCCTCGGCGGCCTTGAACATGCCGGCGAGAGCCTCGCTCAGCGCGGCGTGCGCCGCGTCGAACGCCGGTGACCGGCGCTCGCGGGCGGGGTCGTGGAGTTCCAGTCGCGCCTTGTGCAGGCGGTAGACCGCGGCGATCCGCCCGAGCCACTCCCGGCACCAGCCGGTCAGATCGGCGTGCCCGGCCGCGCACCGGATGAAGTCCCTGCGCATTTGCGCCCAGCAGAACGAGAGCGTGACCCGCGGCCCCCGAGGAGCCGCGACAGCTTCTTGTAGGCGCTGTAGCGGTCGCAGACGAGGACCGTCGTGCACGCCGCCCCGCCGAACAGCTTCATGGCCGCCTCGGCGCTCCTCGACGGATCGATGTGGAAGTAGACCGCGTTGCGGGCGACCGATGTCCACGGCCACGCGTACACCGATCCGCCGCTGTCGCGCAGCGCCCGTACCCGCCAGCTGGTCTCGTCCGCGTGGCGCAGCGAAGCGCCGTTGTGGTGCGCGAGGATCGCCGCGCCCAACGGCTCGAACAGCGGCCGGAAGCGGTGCACGCTGTCCGCCAGCGTGCCCGGCGAGACCGGAAGCCCCTGGTCGGACAGCCATGCGCAGACCCGGTGCAGCGGGCGCAGGCACGCGTCGCGCTCGAACAGGAAGCGCGACCGGACGCTCGTCCCGTACGGCGTGCGGGCGAACAGGCGGGGCACGGGGGGTGCCGTCACCTCGGCGGGCGACGACGCGCACCCGCACGTCCGCCGCCAGCGCGGGCGGCGGATCACCCGCCGGTAGGTAGGCCCTCACCTCGATCTCGACGAGCGCCGACTCCTCGGCGCCGTTGGCCGTGTACGGGCTCCCGCATCCGCCGCACACCCGCAGCGCCATCTCGTTGCTGCGCTTCTCCGCGTCCACCCCGGCCTTCCGAAGCAGACCGCGCAGACGCCCCACCTCGCTCTGCGACTCCAAGGCATTGCGCGCCGCCCGCCGGGCCTCCCGCGTCTCCGCGATGACCTTCCTCAGCCTCCGCCTCGATGCCTCCCACCGCCACTTCCACGATCCCGCGTCGCTCCGCGCCCGCACCTCCGCCCACCGCAACTCCTCGGCACGGGCCTCCGCCGCCTCCGCACGCTCCCGCTCACGCTCGTACAGCCACCGCCAGTCCCGGAAGCTCCTCCCCCACGGAGCCCGGAACCGCCCATGGCGCCTCCGGCCCCTCGGCCAGCGCCACGCCCGCTTGTCGGTTCGCGTCCCGTATTCCCATGCCTTCGACGATACCATATTCCGGATCGCGTTATCAGACCCCCCGCGATCCGCCCGACAGCACACCTCGCCACGGCCTGACCGAACAGTTACCGACGGCGTTCCGTTAGGGTGGTGGGGGGTGGACGCGTAAGAGCCTCTGAGTAGCTGACTTACCTTCCCCTTGGATCCGGGGCGGAAACCCGGCCTTGTCGTGATCCTTCAGGCTGCGCCGCGGATACTCAGTCCCCGGCAGCTTGCCGTCGTCCGCCGAGTGCTTGACGGAATGGAGGATTCCGAGATCGCACTGGACTTGGGGCTGACGCCTGTGACCGTGAGGCGGCACCGCGGAGAAGCGATTCGCAGGCTCCGGAAAAAACTTCGACCCCCCCGCGAACAGCGGTGGAGGATGGGGGCTGGTGGCAGCGCGGCTCGAATTGAACGGATTCGTATCGCTTGTGACGTCTACTGATTGAAGCGGTGCCGACTCACCAATGCAATTCAATTCAAGTCAAATGGAAAGGAACACCAAATGCGAAATCTCTCCAGCATGGCCACCGCTGCCACGAGGAGACGACAGCCGATGAACATGAACCTGGACGGTCACAACCGTGTCAATCGCCGCTTCCCGCTCCGGGAGCGTTCGACTGCCAAGCCGGCGGTAACCCCGGGTCGCAGGCCTCGCTGGGTGATGACCTTCGCCGCCCTCTTTCCGCTTACTTTGCCCGGCCTGTTCGCTTCCCCGTCGGCGGGAATTGCCCAGGGCCCCGGGGAGGCGTTTCCGTGCCGTGCCTGCTCGCCGCAGCTGTGCAGGGCGGACGATCACGTCTACGACGCCTGCACCTGGACGGAGACCGGCACCAAGAAGTGCACCACCCAGGAACAAGGCAACGGGTGCCCGATCGGCGACACCTGCCGAGACTTCGGCGGTTTCTGCGAGAAGCCGAAACTCGCGCTCAGCCCCTCGCAGGACGAAGCGATTCAGGTCTTCCAGAACGGTGGGCTGCTACCCGCCGAAGGCGGTTTCTACGTCGCGACCCGTGGCGACCGATTGCTCCTGCGAAGCAAGTGCGGCAACCAGGAGATCGTGGCCGAGATCGCCAGACGTGATGTCCGGCGAAGGCGGGCCGCCATGGTCCTGGCGGGCGGTTGAGGACCGGCCGAGCGGCACTGGCCGCATGGTTCGCGGTTTTCTCCGGGCTATGCGGATGCGTTGACCCCGGAGCGGACCCCGGCACCGGGGCCGGGCTCACGCCGGTCGAGGACTGGACCACCGAGCCCGAATTCGAGTTCGGTGATCGTTTCGAGGGAGACGCCCTGTTCGGCTCCGTCGGTGACGTTGACGTGCGCGACGGGCCCGAAGGTCCCCGGATCCATGTGCTGGATCTCCAGTCCTCGGAGGTGACAATCTGGACGCCCGGCGGGACCCTGATCCGGCGTGTCGGAGGGGAGGGCGAAGGGCCGGGAGAGTTCACCGGGCCCCATGACCTCGTCCTTCTCGAGGACAGGTTCTACGTGGCCGACGAACGGCGGTTCACGTCGTTCACCCTCGAAGGCGAGGTGATGGGAACGGATGCGGTACCGGCGTCGCTCAGCTGGCGGGGATTCCGGTTCCGAAACGAGGCCATGTTCGATGACGGCAGCTTCGTGGTGACTCCCGTCGTCCCGTCCAGGATCATCGTCGGTTCGATGGGAGACGATCCGGTCGATGTGATTCCGGGACTCCGGATCTCGCGGAAGGGCGCTTCCTGGACCCTGGATACACTTGCCCTCATCAGCTACCGGAACTGGTTGGTTCCGTTCAAGCTGGCGGGCGACCCCGATCCGGTCCGCCTCTCACAGGAGTGGGTGGTTCCGGACAGCTTTCGCCCCGACGCGCCGGGCGGCAGCGTTGTACTCGGCCGGACGCAGGAACTGCCACTGGGAACCCTCGAACTCACGGAGGTCTCCATGACGGGCGACACCGTCTGGACCCGGCAGATCCGGTTGCCCCCGGTCCCGATCGAAGACCGCGAAGTCGAGGCGGTCGTGAACCGGAAGGCGTCGGTCTTCGCCTCGTGGTCCGGCGACAGCGTTCCCTCACCGATCCTGAGGCAGAGGGTGCGCGGTGCGCTGATCGTGCCGGAAGCGTGGCCCGTCACCTACGGCATACGGCCCATGCCGAACGGAGAGATCTGGTTTCGACCTTCGAGGTCCCCGACGCCCGGCGTCTGGTACGCCGTCCGGCGGGGAGAGACCGAGGGTCCGATTCGGAGGATCAGTTTGCCGGAGTCGTTCAATCCGCGAGATGTCACCGACACGCATGTGTGGGGAACGAGGACTGACGGCCTGGGTGTCCAATACGTTGTGGGAAGGCGTTGGGTCCCGGCCGACCAACCCTTGGTGGCTTATTCGTCCCGCACTGCAGGGCTCGTCGGACGCTGCAAAAGACGAGACTCCGCTTCTGGTCCCGTTTCGTTGGGCGTGGTGTCGTCCCCGAATCTCACCGTACTCCTGCTCACCGCCCTTTCAGGTGGCTGACACTCCACAGGGGCTCTGCGACAATCGCATCCCCGGCTCGCATCCTTCAAGGAGGTCTCTGATGTTCACCACCCCAATCACCCAGCCCCTCCCGCGCAACCACTGCTCGCCCTCGCGCCGGAAGACGAATCGCAGGTTGACCACGCTTGTCGTTTTCTGCCCCATGGTGCTGTTTGCCATCCATGTCTCCCGGTCAGAGACGGTCGCGCAAGATCCACCGGCAACATGTTGGGCCTGCGGAGTGGTGCAGTGCGAGGAAGACCCGGAAAGCACCGATTATCGGGGCTGTACCAAGGCCTTGGCGGGAGGACGGAACTGTGGCCCTCTGCCGGTCCCGGATTGTCCGCCAGCGAACTCCTGTACCCTCAGGAACGGATTGTGTCCGGAAGTGATGGCATTGGCCGCGCCGGAGCGGAACCGAGCCATTCGGACCTTCGAACGCGGAGGCATGTTGCCGGCCGACGGCGCATTCTACGTCGCGATGCGTGGAGACCAGATCGTGTTGCGAGAGAAGTGCGGAACCGAGGAATTGGCCCGGATGGCTGCGAGGGATGTCGGGAAGACGCGTGGGAGAGTAGTAGTAGCGTCGGCTGGATGACCAGAATGCATGGCGCCAAAGCGTCTTGGGCCACCCTTCTGTCAGCGCTATCGGCATGCACCGGTAACGTCGGGGACGAGGCGATTACCCTTACTGCGGTCGAGGGCTGGACTACCGAATCGGAGTACGAGTTCGGCGACCGCTTCGATGGTGACGCCCTGTTTGGCTTGATCGTCGACGTGGCCGTTACGCCCGATGGCTCGCGCATCTATGTCTTGGACTCCCGAGCCACGGAGGTCACGATCTGGACTCCCAAGGGGAACCTGATAAGGCGATTTGGCCGGGAAGGTGAGGGGCCGGGCGAGTTCCGGAATCCCGGTCGATTCTACCTTTACGACGAATCGCTCGTCGTACGAGAATGGCGTCGCGGGTTGACAACGTTCTCCCTTGACGGCGATTTCATCGGTTGGCACGCCATACCCCCCTTCGTCAGCTGGCGGGGGTTTTCGTTCTCCTACGAGTCCCTGCTGGCCGACGGCAGCTTGCTGGTGACCCCCGTGGTAGGGGGATTGATCTCGGAAGGCCTGACCGGGGACGACCCGATCCATGAGCTTCCATGGCTCCGGGTCGCACGGAAGGCAGGATCATGGACTCTGGATACGGTAGCTTTGAGGAGTGATCGGAACACGACGATCGTCTTCCCCGGTACGGGCACCACGGTGGCGACCTTCTTCGATCAGCCGTGGGTTCGCAAGGACGCGTGCCAGGGAGACGGGAGGGTCGGGAGCGTGGTTTGTGCGCGAACGCAGACCATGCCTCCGGGCGTTGTCGATCTTGTCGAAGTCTCGGTGGGAGGCGATACCGTGTGGACTAGGAGGATCCGGTTGGAGCCTCTTCCGATCGGAGACCGTGAGTATGAGAAAAAGGTGGATTGGATGGCGTCCATCGTGTCGCGGGACCATGGTGGGGATAGCGTCGCGTCACCGTTGATGAAGAGAAGAGTGCGTGAGAAGCTGGCCAACCCGGGATTCTGGCCAGCGATCCGGGGCATTAGGTTGATGTCCAACGGCGAGGTGTGGTTCAGGCGGCTGAAGGAGGGCGCTTCGCATGTCTGGTACGCTGCCCGCCGGGGAGAAACGGAGGGCCCTATCCGGCAAATCGTGCTTCCCGAGGACTTCAAACCTCGATTCGTGGACGACACCCACATATGGGGTGACCGATCCGACGAATTGGGTGTTACTTACGTGGCAGGCCGACGCCTAATCCCGATGCCAGCTCGGGAGTAAGGGCCCACTGCACCGGAACCGGGTCCTGAACGTCCCGTCCCGGATTCCCGCCATTCTGATGCCAGTGTCCCGCTATTGTATTCGGGAGAGGATCAGACAGCGCCACCGGGAACGGCAGATCGTGCAGTCCAGGTTGAACCTACGTGGCTTCCTGCCGTGATTCACGCCGCCTGCAATCCGCCGGCCCGGCGCCTCGCCGCTCTCGGTGCTCGCGGGGCTTGTCCACGGGCTGATATTCGTGAACGGCCTTCGACTCGGTGAGCCGCCGGAAGTGGGCGAGCTCGCACGGCTGGTCGAAGGGGAGCTTCAGAGATCCGACTCGATGAGCCGATGAATACGGAACCGCCCACCGTGACCGTGCGGCAAGGGAATGGAGACGGCCTGGCGTCCACCGCTGAGTAGCGCGACCCAGGCGGGCCCGGAGTCTGCGGCGCATCGCGGTAACCGCTAGATTCGTCCGCTGGTCTTCGTCCGCGGTCCGCCTGTCAGCAAAACCGCCCAACCCCTGGAACCGCAACCCCACAAGGACCACCGACACCATGACCACCACCACCGCCCCACCCCCCTCACGCACCCAC
>CAZTOF010000562.1:0-1702 GCA_964615515.1 uncultured Gemmatimonadaceae bacterium | reverse complement strand
CGGCGTTCCCGCGCTCGTGAACCTCGACTGGCCCGAGCCGCCCACCGGCGGCGACCCCGAAGCCGTCCCGAGTCTGACGCAGCTCCGCCGCTACGACCGCGCCCCCACCACCCCCGCCACCCTCGCCGAGGCCGGCGTCCGCTTCGCCTTCTACTCGGGCGGGCTGGGCGGCCCGGACGAGGTGCTGCCCGCGGTGCGCCGCGCGGTGGCCCAGGGGCTCGCCGAGGACGCCGCCGTGCGCGCGCTCACCCTCTCCCCGGCCGAGATCTTCGGCGTCGCCGACCGTCTCGGCTCGGTCGAGGAGGGCAAGATCGCCAACCTGGTCGTCACCGACGGCGGGCTCCTGGACGAGGACATGCGCGTCGAGGTGGTCTTCGTGGACGGCGAGATGTTCGAGATGGGCGGGGAGGAGGAAACGGCGGAGGAGGACGAAGTGGAGGAAGTGGAGGGCGAACCCGGGGACGAGGAGGTCGCGGAAGCCGAGGAGGAGGACGAGGAGACCGAGGCCGGGCCCCGCCGGGGACGCGGGCGCGGCGGACCTCCGGGCCGAGGTGGCCGGGGACGCGCCTCCGGTCCCGACCCGGCGGCCCCCCCGGTGCCGATGAGCGCCAACACCGGACCCTACCGCGACGACCCCGTCACCCTGATCACCGGGGCCACCGTGCTGACCGCCTCGCACGGAACCCTCGAAGACACGGACATCCTGATCCGCGACGGGAAGATCGCGGAGATCGGCACCGCGCTGAGCGCCCCCCGGGACGCCACCGTGGTCGACGCGTCGGGCAGGTACGTCACCCCCGGCATCATCGACGCGCACTCCCACATGGCCGCCATGAGCATCAACGAGGGCACGGTAAACGTTTCCTCTATGGTAACAATCGAGGATGTGATCCGGCCCGAGGACATCGGCATGTACCGCGCGCTGGCGGGCGGCGTCACCACCATCAACATCCTGCACGGCTCGGCCAACCCGATCGGCGGCGGCAACGCGGTCATCAAGCTGCGCTGGGGCGCCGACGCCGACGACCTGCTCATCGGGGCGCACCCGGGCATCAAGTTCGCGCTGGGCGAGAACACCAAGCGGGACCGCGACCCCGACCGCTACCCCGCCTCGCGCATGGGCGTCCAGGACGTGATCCGGCAGGCCTTCCTCGACGCGCGCGAGTACATGGCGGAATGGGACGCGTACGAGGCCGGGGGGCGGCGCGGGGTGGCGCCGCGCCGCGACCTCAAGCTGGAAGCCCTCATGCAGATCCTGAAGGGCGAGCGCTGGGTGCACTCCCACTGCTACCGCGCCGACGAGATCCTGCAGCTTCTGCGCCTCGCCGAGGAGTTCGGCTTCACCGTCCGCACCCTCCAGCACGTCCTCGAGGGCTACAAGGTCGCCGACGAGATCGCGGCCCACGGCGCCGGCGCCTCCACCTTCTCGGACTGGTGGGCGTACAAGGTCGAGGCCTACGACGCGATCCCGCACAATGCGGCCCTCATGGCCGAGCGCGGCGTCCTGGTCACCGTCAACTCCGACTCCGGCGAGGAGATCCGCCACCTCAACCAGGAGGCCGCCAAGGCCATCAAGTGGGGCGGCCTCGAAGACGAACAGGCGCTGCGGCTCGTCACCCTCAACGCCGCGATCCAGTTCGGCATCGACGACCGCACCGGCTCGATCGACGAGGGCAAGGACGCCGACCTGGTGATCTGGGAG
>CAZTOF010000561.1:0-5589 GCA_964615515.1 uncultured Gemmatimonadaceae bacterium | reverse complement strand
CCGCCAGACCCAGCTTCGGCCCGAGCTGGGCGAAGATCGGGCGCTGTGACCCGCCGATCGGCACCTCTACCGGCCCGCCGACCGCTTCGAGACGCTCGCCGACCCTTCCTGGTACGCGGTCCAAGCTGACCTGACCCGGTTCACCGCCCACTTCGGGCACCTCGACCCGCTTCGAGACGACTCGCCGACCGCTTCGAGACGCCCGACCGCTTCCCGGTGCGCTGTCTCGAACCGTCCCCGACCCATTCCGGGCACCCAAATCGCCCACCTTGGCCACCTCGAAGGGATCGACACGCCATGGCCGAGTGTCACATCGCCGTCCCGTCCCGCTTCGCCCACCTCGAACCGCTCCGATCCCGGTGCCGATCCCCCCGGCGAGGAGCGTTTTCCCCCCGAGCTTCGCCCGTGCTCGGGCAAATCCGGCCCGATCCGGCCCGAAAGCCCACTGCCCTACCCCGACCTGACGGGGGCGAGACCGCCCGCAGCGCCCGAAAACGTCCGCGAGGGGGTGTCGCTCGCCGCAACAAGACGGGAGACACACGCTCCCCCGCTAAACGCATTGCTGGTGCTTACTCTTGCGTTCTTTCGCAGTTTCCCATAATTTCAGTTATCAGAAATGAGAAGGGATCCCGGGCCATGGGAAACGTCCCCGGCAGACTCGGATTCAGCCCAACCCGCCGGACTCCAGACTCGCCCGAGAAGCGAGTGAGCAACCGGAAGCGGAATCGGTCCCACCGAGGTAGATCGCACCACCGCGCAGGGAGACGGAGCAGTACCCCCGGAGAAGTACCGGGCGGACGTGCCGTAGGGGCGCGGAGCGAGGTCATGGCGACCCGTTCCGTGGTGCGCCCCGACCGTGGCCGTTTGCGCTTGGGAAAGACCGGGGGGCGCGTCCGGGGGGACGGTGTTTCTTCCCGCCGACCCTTGTAAGCCGGTGTCACAGCCGGTCGGGCGCCATGCGGGGGTGACCGTCACCCCCGGCGACTCGATCCAAGGGGGATCACAATGCGTGAGTTGAGACAGGCATGGGTGGTGCCGACCGCAATCCGGTCGGGCGACACGGTGCCCGTGGGGCGCGCTACGACGCTCTACGGGGACTGTGACACGTTCGCGCTTCGGAGGTGGGACGGGAGCCCGCCGATCCCGGCCAACGCCGTGGTAGTGGTAGTGGAGCGCCGTCCGTATGGGTTGCTCCTCTGCCGCGAGGTGTCGGAGCGAGAGGAGCGGGAGGTTCGCCGGTTCGTCGAGGACGTGCGGTTGGACCCGAGGTTCGCCGCATTGGTGGCCCGCTTTCCCCGGCCCGCCGACACGGTGGTGTGGCAGTGAGCGCCGGTCAGGAGGACGGGCGGAAGCCCGAGCGCCTTGAGGACGGTCGCCTGCGCTTCCCTGCGGACGTGCTGCCGTGGCGGACGTGCTCCTCGTGCGGATGGAAGTGGTCGAGCGACGCGCCCACCTACGACGAGGACGACAACCGTGTGTGGTTGCGGTCGCGGACGTTGGACGGTGCGGTCGAGGAAGTCGAGGAGGGGGACCACACGGTGTTGGGCCAGACCGTGGACATCTACGACTCGTGGGCGCACGGAGACGAGATCGTGGCTTCGACGGTGGACGTGCAGGGTAGGAAGGTGGCAAGGTGGCCCGGAACGCTGTCAGACGCGTTCCGTGGCCTTCTCGGGCGGTACGGTGCCGCCCGTCTCACTGCCGCAAGGGGGATACCATGGCAGACATCTATTGCCCGAGGTGCGGGGAGCCTTGGGACATGGACATGCTTCACGAAGCGCCGGACGGGGCGACCTACGACGAGGCGAGGAGACGGTTCACGTCGGAAGGGTGCGGAGTGTTCGACTCGCAGTGCGACCGTGACCCGAACAGCACGCTTGCCGCGATGTCGTCGTTGCTGATGGACCTGTCTCCGCACCCGGACGATTGGGCGAGCGATGCCCGAGACTATCTCGACATGATGGGAGGCGACGGGACATGGTGACGAGCAAGGACAAGGACTCTCTGGCTGGGCTTTCGGAGAGGATCGACGCGCTGGTTCGCCGCAACCCGGAGCTGTCGGACACGGACGTGGAGACGCTCCACACGGTGTCGGAGATCATCGACACGCTCGTGCTGTGGACGGATCACGGGAAAGTGCCGGAAAAGCTCCTCGTGGCCGTCGTTCGCAGTCTGAAGCGGGTGCGGCTGAAGTGGTCGAGGGGAATGGCGAGGTGCCGGAAGTGCTCGTTCCTGATCGCCCGCGACGACGTGTTGGACAATCAGGGGACGTGCAGGAGGTGCGGCAGGAAGCGCGCCCGCGTCCACGGTCCCCATCACGACTTCCGCTCCGGGCCGGTGCGGGAGAGGCATGGCGACTGGCTCACGAAGTAGGGAACGCTCGGGGGGGATCGACTCCTCTCCGGGCGCTTGGGGGATCGAGAGACGGTCCCCATGACCCGTTCATAGGGGGACGCCATGAACGTTGAGAGGATTCGGAAGCTGGCCGACCACATCGAACCGCTCGCCGCCGCCCGCGACGAGGACAACGGTTGGGACGAGGCGACGGAGGAATCCCGGTGGGTGGACATGAGCCGTTGGTGCGAGAAGGGATCGTGCGGAACGGTCGCGTGCATCGCCGGTCACACGTTGCTCCTGTTCGATCCCGACGGGGCGGACTACCACGTCAGCCGGGGCGACGCTGCGGGACGTGCCGCCGAGTTGTTGGGACTCGCGGACTCGATCGACGCCTACTACGGCGGGAATGGGATCGACGACGACGACTCCGACATGCGCCGCGAGGAGTTGCGCCTGATCGGAGTGGCGAAGGGGTTGTTCTTCCCGCACGGAGTGACGGTGTGGGACGGCAGGGACTGCGCGGAGGTGCTCCGTGCCGTGGCCGACGACCCGGACACCATGACGTGCGGTGGCGTGCGGGGACTGTGGGACTCTCTCGAAGCGGAGTGACTTCGGGGACGCTCGGGAAGGTTCGCACCTTCTCGGGCGCTTGGCGGGGGAATGGTTCTCCCGCACTACCCGAGCATGGGGGATACCATGACGAGAGAAGAGGTGCAGACCCGTTTCCAGGAGGCGCTCGATCCGCTCTACGCGCTGTGGAAGGGGTGCCGCGACAAGAACCTTTCCGTCACGAAGGCACCGGAAGCGGGGAGCGAGGACGACCTTGCGCACCGCGAGATCGTCGCGATGGAGGGTGTCGCCAAGACCCTCATCAACGTGTTCGAGGAGATGGCGAGACCCGAGAAGTCTCCCGGCCCGTTCGCGGTGGCGGAGGCGGTTCGCACCGCACTGGTCCAAGGCAACGTGGAGCGTGCCGCCAACGGTGGCGGCAGGGTGTACGGCCCGACGCGCCGGGGACTCCTGAACGGACTCAACGGGTTGATCGAGGAGCGAAGCCACCAGTTGAAGGGACTCGCCGAGACCTTCACGAGGCTGTGTCCGGGCGAGTACATCGACACGTCCCCCGCGGGGGTTGCCTGCGCGCACCGCAAGGTGCTTCGCGAGCGTGACGCCTTCGTTGCCGCCCGCGACCACGCATGATGCGCACCGAGGAGCGAACCCGGACGACCCGGTGGTGCAGGACGTGCGGCTACCGGGTTGAGACGGAGACGTACACGGTGGCCGTCGCGGTTCGCGTGCCCCGGAAGTCAAGCATCGCCCGTCTCGCCGCCATTCTGGCGGGACACACCTACGGTCCCTGACCCGTGCTGCGGGCGCCGTCACAAGCGCCCGTGGCCATGCGGGGAGAACGTTCCGGTTCTCCCCCTTCACGGCAGGACAAGGGAAAGGACCGATCCATGGACCGAATCATCTGCAAGGTGGCGCGAGAGGCGTCACCGGAACCCTACGGCGAGAAGATCGAAGGTCCCGCCGATGTGGCCGACGCCGCCCGGATCGTGGCGCACACGCTGGCGACGGAGGCGGCCGACTCGCCCGCGGAGATGTTCGCGGTGTTCCACTTGTCCGCGCAGAACCATGTGATCGGGTGGGAGGTGGTCACCAGAGGACTTCTCGACTGTTCCCTGATCCATCCCAGAGAGGTGTTTCGCAGCGCCATCGTGAGGAACGCGGCCGCACTGATCGTCGCCCACAACCATCCGTCCGGGCAGACGGAACCGAGTGCGGAGGACCTGAAGGTGACGAGGCAGCTTTCCGAAGCCGGGCACACGCTGGGGATCCCGGTGCTCGATCACATCATCATCGGTCACGACGAGCGGTTTTCGTCGATGGCCGGGAGAGGGGTGTTGGCGACATGAGGGAATCGCGGGCGGAAGGGACCGACCCCTTCCGCCCGCTTCGCCGGGGGACTCGCTCCCGGCAGGACCCGAAGGACGAAGGGGGAGCCATGAAGGTCATCAAGGTGGAGCGCAAGCTGATCCCGTCCGACTGGACGGAGGAACACTTGCGGGTGCTCGAACACGGCCACGAGCGGGGTGTGGTGTCGAACGCCACCGCCAAGCGCACGAAGGTCGCCGAGAAGGTGTTGGGGTTCGCTTCGAGGTGCGGAGTGGGCGTCAGCGTCATGGGCGGGTTCACGTTCGTGGACATCGACGGCAGGAACGGCAACGGGCCGGTCCAGTTCGAGGTGGTGGGATAGGGGCGAGGTAGGGGAAAAGTCCTGATTCACCCCCTACCCCCTACCCTTGCCGAGGTCGGGAAAGTGCGGCAGGGACGATCCTACGGCTTCGTCTTCCGCCGATTCCGCCCGAAACCGCGGGATTCGAGGGTGCAGCGCCCGAAAACGCGCGAGAATCGCTTCTAACGCCTTCGGGCGCTTCGCGTGGGTGTTGGGCACGGTGCGGGGGGACTCGATACCCCCCCGCCCGTCTGTGGGGGCGAGAGACGCTCCCTGATCTTGGTAACCGAAGGGGGATACCATGAGACTGCATCTGTGGGACCGTGGCGGTGGCGACCGCCGCACGTTCTGCGGCCGTGGACGGCTTCATGCGCTGGCCGTGGCCACGGTTCGCAAGGTCGAGGGGGGTATGCGGATCACCCGAGGTCCGAATCACGGCAGGAGATCACGTAAGTTCAATCAGGACTGCATGATCCGCCACTCCTGCTGCTCGACGAGATCCGACTCCGACGTGTCAGGATTGCGGGTAAAGCTGAATCGTTTGGCGGGAATCCGAGGCGCCCCCGTTCGCTCCAATTCCACGTCTCTTGTGTTACATTGGACATCCCCACGGCCTTTCTATGCCGCCATATAGGGTCACGGATGCTTGGCCGGTGTGAGTCTGGCATAGCTTTCAGCGCTGGGCTTCCGGTCCAGAACGCGAAAACAGAGGGAGAATCGACGATGTTGGACGCGAGGAGGGTTCTTGCGGACTGTGAAGCCGCGCTTGAGATGCTTGAGGATGAGCGGGACGAACAGCGGTGGAGAGTGTTGTGGGTTGGCGCGTTGGCGCTCGTGCGCGCCGTTGGACATGTCCTTTGGAATGTGGACGGGCGGATTGGGGTTGCCCCGCTTTCGCGGACGGTTAGTTGTTGGGGTTGATGGTGTATGATGTGGTTTCTTTTCTCGCCTCTCAAGGGTTAGAGAGGGGTTACGAGCGAAGCTGACGATGCGAGCGAGTGGGAGAAGCCCGGGGA
>CAZTOF010000560.1:0-4457 GCA_964615515.1 uncultured Gemmatimonadaceae bacterium | reverse complement strand
GAGTCCCCGTCGGCGGAGCACGCGGGGGCGGCGGCGGCGCTCCGCCTGCCGGCGCTGCCCGAACCCGCGGAATACGGCAGGGTGATCACTCGGCAGCGATACCCGTACGCCTCGGTGTACCTGGGTGCGGAGGGAATGATGGGGGGTGAGGCGCGGGACCGCATCGCGGGGTTTCGGCGCGCCTTGGGGATGCCGGACGGCGAGGCCGACCACCTCGCGTCGCTGCTGGGACTGCTGGCCGCGCTCGACCGGTGGCGGCGGGACGAATCCGACCCGGCCGGACGGGCCCTTCTCGCCCAGGCCCGGATCACCCTGGTATGGGAGCACCTGGCGTCGTGGACCGGGCCGTACCTGGCGAGCTTCGAGGGGTGCGGCGTGGCCTTCTACGAGGCGTGGGCTTCGCTCCTGGCCGATGCGCTGGGCCGGCTGGAGCGCGAAATGGCGTTCCCGGACTACCTGCCCGCCGCGCTCAGGGTCGCCCCCGGGCTCGCCGACCCGCGCCAAGACGGGGGAGCCCCCTTTGTGAACGCGCTTCTGGCACCGGTGCGTTCCGGGGTGATGCTGCTCCACGACGACCTGGTGCGGCTCGGGCACGAGCGGGGACTTGCCTGCCGTGTCGGCGAGCGGCGGTACGTGCTCGACTCCTTCCTGGCCCAGGATCCCGTCACCACGTTGGAGTGGCTGGCATCCCACGCGCGGGGATGGCGCGCCAGGGTGGAGGCGACGCATCCCGCACCGATCGCCAAGTGGTGGTCGAAGCGCGCGGCGGCGACCGCCCGCCTGCTGTCGGAGCTGGCCGCCGAGGCGCGGGCCCCGGTCGCGGCCGCCGCGCCGCCGCCATGAGCGTCCCGGCTCCCACCCGCGGCAACCGGGCGGGCGAAGACCCCGTGGTCGCGGTGAACGCCTGGACCGGGGGCCGCGCGACCTCGCGCGACCTGGTCGCCGGATTGAGCGTCGCCCTGCTCATCATTCCGCAGAGCATGGCCTACGCCGAGCTGGCGGGTCTGCCGAGCGTGCACGGCCTCTACGCGTCGGCGCTTCCGCTGGTCGCCGCGGGCCTCTTCGCCTCCTGCCCGTACCTGCAGACGGGCCCGGTCGCCCTGACCGCACTGCTGACCCATGGCGCACTCGTCACCATTGCCACGCCCGGAAGCCCCCAGTACGCGGCCGCGGCCGCTCTCCTGGCCCTCGTCGTAGGGGTGACACGGCTCGCGATCGCCGCGGTGCGCGCCGGCAAGGTCACCTACCTCATGTCGCAGCCCGTCGTGCGCGGGTTCACCTCCGGGGCCGCCATTCTCATTCTGCTCTCCCAGTTTCCCTCCACCCTGGGAATGACGGCGTCGGGCGAGAGCGGGCTGGTCGGCAACACCTTTCGCGTGCTGGGCAGTCCGGCTTCCTGGAACCCCGCCGCGGTGGTGCTCACCGTTCTGACCGTGACCATCACCCTCCTGGCGCGCCGGATCCACCCCCTGTTCCCCGGCGCCCTGGTCGCCGTGCTGGGCGGGGTGCTCTTCTCCGTGCTGGCGGGTTATGACGGCCCCATCGTGGGCGACATCCCGGGCTCCTTGCCGCCCATCAGCCTGGCCCTGCCCTGGGGGCTCCTGCCCGACCTGGTCGTGCCCGGCGTGGTGATCGCCCTGGTCGGGTTTGCCGAAACCACCGCCATTGCCCGCAACTTCGCAACCCAGGACCGGGCGCAATGGAGTCCGGACCGCGAGTTCCTCGCCCAGGGCGCCGCCAACGTCGTCTCGGGAATGTGTGGGGGAATGGCCGTCGACGGGTCGCTGTCGCGCAGCAGCCTCAATCGTCTCTCGGGCGCGGCCAGCCGCTGGTCCGGCGCGATCACGGGGCTTGCGGTACTCCTGTTCCTCCCTTTCGCCGCGGTGCTTTCGGCGCTCCCCAAGGCGGTCCTGGCCGGGGTGGTGATCGCGGCGGTAGGCGGACTGGTGCGTCCCCGCCTTCTCTTCAACGTGTGGGCGCTGTCCAGGATCCAGGCGATGGTGGTCTGGTTCACCCTGGCGTTGTGCCTGCTCCTGGCGCCACAGATCGAGCAGGCGCTCCTGCTGGGAATCCTGCTCTCCCTGGCCATTCACGTGTGGCGTGAGCGGCGCGCCGGCTTTCACAGCTGGATGGAGGGCGAGGTCCTGCACCTGGAGGTCATGGGCATCCTCTGGTTCGCCTCGGCTCCCCGCCTGGAAGAAGCCCTGATCGGTCGGCTCGGCGACGCGACGAGCGTTTCCGAGGTCGTCTTTCACCTGGAGGGGCTGGGCCGGATCGACCTGACGGGCGCGCTGGTGCTCAAACGGGCGGTGGACGAGATGCGCGCACTGGGGATTCCCTCGTCGCTGAAGGGCGTACCTCCTCAGGCCCGCGAACTCATCGACAACATCTTCGGGATGCCGCCGGCCACGTATCTATAGCGGGCCCGTACCGGTCATCCTTCCGGGTCCAGCCTCCTCACGATCCCGCCCCGTCTGTCGATCACGAACACCGGGCTGTATACGATGTCCCCGCTCAGGTCGAGCCGATTCGACTCCGGCGGGTGGCTGCCCGGCAGAACAAACTCGTCGGCCTCCGACGGATCGACCACGTACCCGAGATCGGCCATCGACTGGATCGTGATGTTGCTGATCGGATTCCGAGCATCGATGAATGGAGACATGATCTCCGTGTCGAAAACTTCCTCTCGCCAATGAGCGAAGACCGCCCGCTGGACCGGCACCTTGTTTCCGTCGTAGTCGTCGCCGCCCGCGGAGTCGAACGCCTGCAGAGCGTTTTCGCCGCGGAAGTACGGGTCGCCACCCCTGTTCAGCATCTCGCGACTATCCCAATAACCCGGATGGAATCCCAGGCCGTGGCCCATCTCGTGGAAGACGACGTCGAACAGCAAATCCTGCTCGATCAGCCTGTCCGAGTCCGACGAGTCGATCACCGTCGCCGAAATGAAGATCGTGCCGTCGCCGTCCCGGACGTAGCAATACGTGGCGTAGGCGAGCACTCCGCTCGCACCGTCCACATCCTGTGTGTGAACCATGATCAGGTGATCGTCTATCTCGCCGAGCCGGCTCATGTTGATCTGGAGGCAGGTGGCCCTGTCCGGTGCCATCTGGTCGGGCAATTCGGTCTTGGACAGGATATCCTCCCATCGTCGACCCGCCCTCGTGACGTGCTCCCTGACCTTCTCCGGAACGTCGTCCGTATACCTGATCCACAGGCTGAACCCCTCCTCCCGCACGGACACGGCGACCGTGTCGGCCACCATCGCGTCCTCGTCATCCGTAGCCGTGACCACCACCTCCGTTGTGCCCACGGAAGCCGCCGCCAGCACCATCGAGTTGCCGGACGCGGCTGCCGTGGCGACCGCGGGATTCGAGGAAGCGGCCGCGTACACGAGGGGATCGCCGTCGGGGTCCGCGAACACGTCGGCCAATGACACCGTCCTCCTGTCATCCACCGCCACGCGGATATCGGCAAGCGGCCACTTGACGGTCGGAGGCCGGTTCGGAACGGTCACAGTGAACGATTGCTCGGCCGTGAGCCCTTCCGGGTCCTCGGCCGTCAGCGTGATCGTCGCGGTTCCCTTCTCCCTTGCCTTTAGCACGAAGCTCATCGTGTTCCCCACTATTCTGGCCGCGGCGAGTACTCCGGCCAGGTCCGTGGAGGTCGCGCTATAGACGAGGCTATCGCCGTCCGGGTCCGAGAAGTAGTGTGAGGCGACGAGCGTCTCCACACTGTCGACTTCCATGACCTTATCGGGGATCGTGTTGACGGCTACAGGGGCATCGTTCAAGTCACACGCCGCTGCAAGCAGCAGGGCGGCAGCCACTACGGTCGACCGGTTCATTGGTTGGCTCCTTCTTCGTCTTCGCACATCGGCCCGTCCCGCTCGGAGCAAGCCGTCTTGTCCGTTCCCGCCCCTTGTACCCCCGCTTCTGCCATACGCCTTACGCAGCAGGCGGGAAGAGCGGCCACCAAGGGTCACGGGCCCGGTTCCTCCCCTGCGGAAACTCCTGGGGGACGTGCTTCCGCAGTGCTGCTGCCGAACATCAGGGTAAACCACGGGAGGCATCGTGGCAACTCCGCGGCGTTCGTTCCGCTACAGCGCCCCCTTCAGAAACGCCAGGAACTCTTCGCGGTCACGAGTCAGCCCCAGGAAGGTGGCGACCGTCTCACCCCCGCCGTCCAGGACCGCGTACAGCGGCAGGGCGATCGTCCCGAATCGTTCCTTCTGGTACGCCATCTGGTCTTCGTAGACCTCGCCCTCCCCGTCCGTATAGAGGCGAGCCAGCACGAAGCGGCCCAGCTGCTCCTCGACCGCGGGCACGGTGAACATGTTCGATTCCATCCAGCGGCAGTTCGTGCAGGTGTGGCCGGTGAAGTCGATGAAGACCCGTTGGCCTCCCTCCCGGGCCGCGTCCAGGGCGCCGTTCAAGTCGTTCAGGTACCAGTTCAGGCCC
>CAZTOF010000559.1:0-3929 GCA_964615515.1 uncultured Gemmatimonadaceae bacterium | reverse complement strand
ATCTAACACATTGAATCTAAAACACTTACCGCCTCACGTCGCCCCGCTTCCAGACCGCTCGTGAATAAGGCGGGGTCATACAGTATCCCGCGACCTGGACCTTCCATAAGCGCACCGAGGGACGCGGACGACGCGCTCTCCCACTGTTGCGTCGACAGCTGACGCTGCAATTGTGCTTCCAGCGCCGTGATCAGAATGGCAGTGTCCTCGCGGCCAAAGCCCTCCGCATCTCCGTGGAAGGCGATACCAACCGGGTCGGATGCGATGATCGGGCGGCGGATCGCCGGGTTTCTCGCGGCCAGCCACACTGAGACGCCACGCATGTCGGGCAGAACCATTCCGTCCACACCCTTCATCCACGCCAGGACTCGGCCGGCGGGCAGCACCCGCTGCCGAATCGCGTGGTCCAGGTACTTCGCTGCCAGGAACTCGGCGATTTGCCTGTGCCGCGGCTTCCTGCACGTTCTCGGTGCCTCCCTCGAACAGCTTGGTCCTCTCAACCAGCACCGTGTGCCTCTTCCAACCAGAATGCCGCAGGCTCGGAAAGAAACTCGTTGAGCGGCACGCCGCCCGTCCCCACGATCAGCGACTTCGCGCCCGGAAAACGATCCCGAAACGCGGTGAGACCAGCCACCTTGCCACGCCGACGCCCGCTCTTCACCTCGATGCCGACCAGGTCCCGTCCGCGAACGAGCACGAAGTCGGCCTCCCGGTCCCCGTCCCGCCAATACCGAAGCCTCATGGTTCCGTCGGGAGGGAGCGTGTTTTGCAGGTGGGCCCCGACCGCGCTCTCGCAGAGATGTCCCCGGAAGGCACCGTCGTGCCGGACATGCTCGAAGGGGTAGGGATACCCGGCAGTCATGACAGCCGTGTTCAACACACAGAGCTTCGGCGTGGACCTCCGCGCCAGGTGAGGCTTGGCACTGTGTTTCTCGAGACCGGCAACCAGGCCGGCGTCCGCTAGCAGATCGAGGTAGCGGGCCAGGGTCGTCGTGTTTCCCGCATCGTCGAGCTGTCCCTGGAGTTTGCGATAGGAGACCACCTGCCCGGAGTACTCCGTTGCCAGGTCCATCAATCAGCGCGCGCATCAGCGACGGTTTCTCCACCCGGGTCAGAGAGAGTATGTCCCGCTCCACCACCGGGTTCACGATCGCGTGCCGGATGTACGCCCTCCACCTCGGCGCGTCGCTGATGTGGGGTGCGGCGCCCGGATAGCCGCCGAAGAAGATGTACTCGTTCAGCGTGACGCCGAACGCGCGCTGCATTTCTTCCAACGACCAGTGCGTAACCGGAAAGGGATCGAACCGGCCGGCCAGACTTTCGTGCACTCCGGTCAGCATCGCCCACGGGGCCTGACGCGCGGGGCGGGGTGGAACCGCCGCCTATGCATCCGGCCCCTCGTCCGGGGGCGTGGCGAGCCCGATCTCCTCCCCCGTGCGGGCGAGCCGTTCCGCTCTCAATGCCTCTATTGCCGCGGTCGTGACCGTCCAACCGCCCCCGAGCCGCGGAATCGTCGCTTCAGACGACCATCGGCAGAGTAGATGGACAGGCGCAACACGTCGGTGTCCGCGATCAGGGCCCGGTCCCCCAGGCTCCGGTGGTCGCGGCGGGGGACTTGGGGAGCGGGACCGCTTTATCGCATTGCAATCATTCAGTAGCTTCTCGGCACATTCCAAACGAGGAAAGGCATGCGCCCAATGGCGAGCAACACGGTCCGCAATCTCGACGACGACATCAAGGCGCGCCTCGCGTACGCGCCGCTGAGCATGACCGTTCGATGGGGGAGAGGTGCACATCATCCTCGCGACACCGTGACCGGCCGCCGCGCCGGTCCGCGGAATGTCGCGTCGGAGTTCATGCGCCCCGAACCGGCGGCTGCGGTCGGGACCGGATATGATCGATCCCTGGTCGGCCGGCTCATGATCTCTCACGTCTCGCCACTCGTACGACCCTGCACCGAGGTGTGCACTCCGGGATGAAGGGTTCGATCGGCGCGATCGCCAACTTCGTCAGGAGCCAGCGGGATCATTCCGAGCTCAAGCCGCTGACGCTCGTGCGCTTCGGGGTCATGCTCGCCCTGGTCGTGGTTCTCTTCTCGGCGATCTTCCATGCGCTGATGGCCCGCGAAGGCCAGCACCACGACTGGTTCACCGGCATCTACTGGACGCTCACGACGATGAGCACGCTGGGATACGGAGACATCGTCTTCCAGTCGGACCTCGGCCACGTCTTCAGCATGGTGGTGCTGGTAACCGGGGTGATCCTGCTGCTCATCGTGCTGCCCTTCGCCTTCATCCGCTTCTTCTACGCGCCCTGGCTGGAGGCACAGCTCAAGACCCGGGTCAGCACACGCGCGCCCCACCACCTCAGAGGACACGTCATCATAAGCACCTACGACGACGTGGCCGGAGAGCTCATCGAACGGCTCGCGCACGCCGGCATCGAGAGCGTGGTGATCGAGTCCGACCCGGTGCGGGCCGCCTCCCTGCATGCGGACAAGGTTCCGGTGGTGCGCGGGGATCTGGGCGCGCGGGCCACCTACGAGAACTGCGCCTTCCAACGGGCGAGCCTTCTGCTGGCCAACGCACCGGACGTGATCAACACCAACATCGTGCTGACGGCTCGCGAGGTGTCCGAACGGGTTCCGACCCTGGCCACGGCCGACAACCCCGAGGGCGAGGCCGTGCTGGAGCTGGCCGGGGCCAATCAGGTCGTTCTGACCACGCGGCGGCTCGGCAAGCAGTTGGCCAACCGGGTGTCGGGCGGATCGGTGCAGGCGCTGACCGTCGGGCGCTACGGGGAAATCGCAATCGCCGAGTTTCCCATCCGCAACACCCGGCTCGACGGGTTGACCCTGAGGGACGCCCGGGTTCGGACGCACACGGGGGTTACGGTGTTCGCCGTGGCCAAGAGGGGACACCTGGAGCCGGGGTTGCCCGATACGATTCTCCGCCGGGACTGCATCGGGCTGGCGGTGGGAAGCGCCCGCCAGGTCCGCGCCCTCACCGGGTATCTGGGCGGCACCGTTTCGAACGGTGGACGCGTGCTGGTGATCGGGGGAGGCCGGGTGGGGCGCGAGGTCGCGCGGGCGCTCGACGGACGGGGAGCGCCGGTGCGGATCGTGGAACGCGATCCAAAGCTGCGCGAGAGCATCGAGGAAGTCACCGGCGATGTGGTGATCGGCGACATGACGACCAACCGGGTGATCAGACAGGCTGGGATCGGTACCGCGGCTTCGCTGGTGCTGACCACCAACGACGACGCGACGAACATCTTTCTTGCCGTGTACTGCCGGAAGCTCAACCCGGACGCGATCATCGTCAGCCGCATCACCCACCCCGGCAACGTGGAGGCCATCCACCGGGCCGGTGCGGATTTCGCGGTCAGCTACTCCGAGATCAAGATCCAGTCGGTTCTGGCGGCGGTGAGGGGAACCGAGCCGATGATCCTCGGGGAGGGCCTCGACCTCTTCACCGCCGAAGTGCCCCGCTCGCTGGAAGGCACATTGCTGGTGGACAGCGGCATCCTGGCGCGCACGGGCCTCGCCGTGCTGGCCATCGAAGGGGACGGTGTGGTCGACCCCCACCCGCGGCCCGAGCGCGAGCTTCGCAGGGGCGATCGCGTGCTCTTCGTCGGCACCGCCTCTCAGCGCGACGAGTTCAAGCGGGTCTTCAGATGACGGCAGGCCGTCGGGCCGCGGTGCGGGTGGATCCGCGACCTCCCGCCGCTGCGGCAGTACGAGCCGCAACCCGCTTCAGGGATCGCTGCAGTCCCGCTGGTAGCCGCAATTCAGACACGTGATCTTGCAGTGCCGCTCCAGCGTCGGTCCCCCGCACAGCTCGCACGCCGACTCGGCCATGAACCGGCGGCTCAGCTCGACATAGTGCGCCGAACTCCGCTCGATCCACCCCGCCGCCGCCGCGCTCAGC
>CAZTOF010000558.1:0-2881 GCA_964615515.1 uncultured Gemmatimonadaceae bacterium | reverse complement strand
GTCTGGAGGCGGGGTGAGTACTTCGTGTATGTGAACGGCGCGGCGGAGAAGCGGCACCGGACCTGGTTCTACAAGACCAAGCCGGTCAGAATCGCCCGCTTCGAGTACGTCGGCGAACGCGAGACCTACGACCTCGAGGTGGAGGGCCCGCACCACAACTTCGTGGCGAACGGGATCGTCACCCACAACTCCGTCAACGAATACAGCGGTCGCTATTCGCTCATGCCGCTCCTCTTCTACAGCCCCGAACGGGACCAGTTCTCGCTCCAGAGCGCCACCAGCAACCAGGGCCGCGCTCCCGGGTCGGTCAGCCCCGAATTCTACCGCGAGGCCATGCGCCGGTGGGAGAAGGTGCGCGCGCAGGCGGCCGACGACTACGGCTGGCTCGTCGGCGAGAACGTGGCCCGCGAGCTGGCCCGCATCGACCTGCCGCTCTCGACCTACACGCAGTGGTACTGGAAGATCGACCTGCACAACCTGCTCCACTTCCTGACGCTGCGCGTCGACGACCACGCCCAGTGGGAGATCCGGGAGTACGGACGCGTGATCGCGGGCATGGTCAAGCGGGTGGCGCCGCTCAGCTACGAGGCCTGGGTCGACTACCAGGTGATGGGGGACAAGCTGTCCCACGGCGAGATCAGGGCGCTGTCGCGGCTGGTGGCGGCGGACGGGGAGGGGTTGGCGGCGCGGCCGGGCGCCCGGCTGTCGAACGAGGATCTGGCCGGGCTGGGACTCTCCGGGCGCGAGATCCGGGAGTTCAAGGAGAAAATCGTGCCGGGCGAGGTGCCGGATTTCGAGCTGGACCTAGCGACGATGCGGGATCCGGAGGAGGTGGCGGCCGAGATGCTGGAGGCCGTGCCGGAGGCCGACAGGTAAAGGACGGTTGACAGTGCGCCGTGGAAAGGCGCGCCTTCCTGGTGGGTGCGAATCCCATCAAGCTATCGCTCCGGCTGGTAGCGGCCAGGGCGGTTCATGGAGGTAACCGTGAGGTGGACCAAGCGGGGAGACCGGGAGTGTCACCGGTCGCAGTTGGGAGCGGCTACGAACGAAGCGAAGGAGCGGATGAAGGCTGGCACTCGCACTCCGTCCCGCGGCGGCAGTACGAATTCGCGCCCTACCGGCCAGGCCCCCACTCCCTGACCAACGGAAGGCGCGGCCAATGCGCGTCAATGGCCCTGGCCACACCCTCCGGAACCCCCGGTCGCTCCTTCGACGAGCCCCAGACCTCGACGAACCGCTCGACCGTTCGCCACGCAACGTCCAGGACCGGCTTCCGCGGAACCCGCGCCGCCGACGCCAGGTGCCCGAGAACCCCCGCGGTCAGGTCGGTGAAGCCGCCGAGGCCGTCCACCCAATCGAGCGCCATGGCGTCGTCATCGAGCAGCGCCACCGTCGACACCAGGTCGTATGCGGGGGCCAGAGCGGGTGTGCGCCGGTCCGGATAGATCAGCGCCCAGTTCTTCAGGTGCGCGTCACCGTTGCCGATCAGGGTGCAGAACGCCAGGCGGCGGACGAACTCGGACGTGGCGTCGTCACCGATCATCGTGCCCAGGACCTCCGCGATATCGCCGTACCCGGCCTTCACGTACTTCTGCTCCGGGTGGGCTCCGAGCACCTGGGCGAAATCCTCGACGTGGACGGGCGTGCCGTCGTCCGCCCGGTCGAAACGCCTGACGGCAAGCGCCATCTCGCCCCCCGCGATCCCCATCCCGCGCGGCAGGTTCGTGATCGAGTTCACCGGCACGAGCCTGGTCTCGGGCACGTCGATCCCCACGCGGTCGGCCAGCTGCATCATGGCGTGTTCCTGTTCGGGCAGTCCCGGAAACGCCGCCGCGGGCAGCTTGACGATCCAGGATCCGCCGACGCCCCGGGCCGGAATCGTCATCTTCCCCGTGGTCTGCAGGGTCGCGGACAGCTTCAGCTGGACGCCGGGCAGGGAGAAGCGGAAGGGGGAAGGCGGAGCGGCGACGGGATCGTGTACGGAGTCGGGGGTGCGGCGGCGGCCTGCAGCCCTTTCCGGAGTCCCGGCGCGATCGACGGGGCCGTGGGCACGGGAGAGACGGGCCGGGGCCGCCGGCCCTGCGCCTCTGGCGGAAGAGCGGGCCGAAGTCGGGCGATCCGGGGGTGCAGGGGGACCACCGGTGTCGAGCGGAACGACGGTCACCGCCCCGGGCAAGTCCAGGCCGAGCGCCGCAAGCAAAGGGAATTCCCGCCGGGGTTCGATCCCCGCCGACCGCGCCAGGTATTCCCGCAGCGGCCCCTCGGGCAGGAGGTTCGAGAAGAACGGGGGCGCCCAGGTGCGCGTGGGCGGGATGTCGGTGACGAGATGGCCGAAGGGGTCCAGGAAGGAAAGGGACAGGGTGGCTCGTCCGGGGTCGTCGATGTAGGCGGGATCGAAGGCGAAGACGATCCGGTCGCGGCCGAGCCTGGTGAGCGTGCCGATCGACTCGCCGTGGAGGCGAACGTCGAGGATTTCGAAGTCAGCCAACGCCGGCGATCCTATCCACGACCGCTCGGCCAAGGGCCTCGACCGCGGGGACCCGCCGCCGGGGCACCAGCATGACCTCGACACCGAGGCCGCGGCCGAACTCGACCAGGCTCGACACCCTCAGGTCGGCCCGACCGCCCTCGAACCGCGAAATCTGCGCCTGGGTGAGCCCGATTCGCTCGCCCAGCTCGCGCTGGCTGATACCCCGGGCCTCGCGCAGGCTCCGGAGCTGAAGAGCGATCTGCTGGACGGCAGGGTGCATGGAATTATCCTTGTGATATATGAAAACATATGACTAATGCCAATTCAATATAATATAATATGTCGATTGGGAATACCGCCCCCCTACCGCTCCACCCGCACAGCCTTCACGTTCACGAACTCGCGCACCCC
>CAZTOF010000557.1:0-11370 GCA_964615515.1 uncultured Gemmatimonadaceae bacterium | reverse complement strand
GCGGGCGAGGACGGCCGGGTCGCACTCGATCTCGTGCGCCCACAGGGGGAAGGCCGCTCGCGCATCGAAGTCGTGCCGGTGTCGGTGGGCAACCCGCACGCGGTGGCGTTTCGACCCGCATGGAGCCGCGCCGAGGTGGATCACTACGGGCCGCTCATCTGCACGGGTCCAGCCTTCCCGCGGGGCACGAACGTCCAGTTTGCCCGGGTGCCGGACGGGCGCGAGGTGTCGATTCGCATCTGGGAGCGGGGGGCGGGCCGCACCGCGGCTTCGGGAACGTCCGCCTGCGCAGCGGTCGCCGCCGCGGTGAAATGCGGACTCATGCCGCCGGGGCGGGCGAGGGTGCGGATGGAAGGGGGCACGATGGAGGTGGAGTTGGCGGACGACGGGTCGGTCCGCCTGCGGGGCCCCGTGGAGGAGGTGTGCTCCGGGGAGCTGGCGGAAGGGTTCGCCGGACGATGACCGTCAGGTGCGAACGCGGAGGAGGAGCACGACCCCGACCAGAAGGAACATGAGGTTGGGAGTCCATGCGGCCCAGAGCGGGGGCAGCCCCCCGGCGATCCCGATGGCGCCGAACAGCCGCAGGAGCAGGATGTACATCAGGGTGGACCCGAGGGACACGCCCACCCCGAAGGCCGCACCGCCCTTCTTCACGGTGGTGGCGAGCGGCGCGCCGAAGAGCATGATCACCAGGGTGGCTGCCGGGATGGCCAGCTTCTGTTCACGTCCCACGAGGAGTTTTTTGGGGTCCCCCCCGGAGCGGTAGACCGCCGCCGCCTGGCGTCCCAGTTCCTCATACGTCATCTCCTCTTCGTCGGGAGGGTCCTGCACGAGGTCGTCCGGGGTCGCGGTCAGAGCCGGGCGGCGGTGGCGGTCGAACTTGAAGGAGGACTCCTGGCCGTTCGGCTGGAGCACGCGCAGGTAGCCGTGGTGAAGTGTCCAACCTTCCTCCGCCGTGTACTCGGCCTCGGTGGCCCACACGTGGCGCAACGCTCCGTTCCCGTCGACGCTCTGGAGGAGGACTCCGTCCATCGTTGCGTTGGTGACCGAGAGCTGGTGGACGCCGAGGGTCTCGTCGTTCTCGGTCTGGAAGACGAACTCGTTTCGCCAGTCGCGGCGAAACTCGACCTCGCCGAAGACCTCCGCCGCCTTCCGGTTGGTGACCGTGACCACCATGCCCAGCACGAAGGCCGCAACGGTGAGAACCGCGCCGATCGGCCAGAGCGGCACGATGAGGCGGTGAAAGGAGATGCCCCCCGCCTTCGCCGCCTGGATCTCCCGGTTGACCGTCATGGAGTGGATGGTGAAGACCGTCCCCACGAGCGCCGCGATGGGAAAGGACCAGAGCACGAACTTCGGATACTCGAAGAAGTAGCCCAGCACGATGTCCGGCATGGTGAGGCCCCGGTCCAGGTAGCGGCCCTGCTTTGCGGACTGGTCCCCCAGGATGAACATGATGGGGACGCTCAGCACGAAGAACGAGAAGATCCGGACGAAGGTCATCGTCACCATGCGGTCCAGTGTGCGGATCATGGCGTACGCCTTCGGGTGGAGAGACGGCGCACGCCGGCCCGCAGTTCCAGCCACAGTTCCCGCCAGCCGCTGTCACGGGCGGAGGCCGTCCAGCGCCCGATTCGCGTGGCGAAGCACGCTCCGATCACGATGAACACCAGGCTCGGCGACCACATCGACCAGAACGGGGTGGCGAGGTTCCGGTCCGCCCAATCCTCGCCGGTGGACATGCCGTACTGGTAGACGCTGATCACCACGGCCGAGACCACGATCACCATGCTGATGCCCCCGCGCTGGAAGCGCACGCCGACGGGCATCCCGATGAGGACGAACACCATGCAGGCGCTCGCGATGACCAGCTTCTTGTGGATCTCCACGCTGTACCGGTTGGCCTGCCGCCTCAACATGTTGAAGCGGGTTTCCCGGGTTTGGGCCTCGATGGATGCCCTGCGGGTGATTTCGTCGCTCTGAAACCGGGGCTCCACGTATCGAGGCGGGTGCTTGGAGAACGTGTCCGGGTCGTCGGCGGCGGAGCCTCCCCCCAGCGCCCGCCGGACCGCGTCGATGTTGCCCACGGCGGACTCCTCGCGGATCGAATCCAGCTGGACCAGCCGACGGTTCGCCGAGTCCCGAAGCATGATGACCGACATTTCCCGGTCGCTGCGGTAGTCGGCGTCGGTGTCCTCGAAGATGTCCGCCACTCCCCGCAGTACGTAGACCTGCTGGTCGAAGACCGTCTGCCGGAAGCCTCCGTGCTTGTTGTCCGTCACTTCGTAGGAGCGCCCGTCATAGAGGCGCAGCTGGAGGTCCGTAAAGGAGTCGTTCATCTGCATTCTGCCCCGGGAGGCGTAAGTTGTACGCCGGATCCCCTGGCGGCTCATGTCGTGGATGACGACATCGGTCAGTTCGCTGGACACGGGATCGATGATGTCCGCCCGCAGATAGTAGGGACCCAGGCCGCCTTCGCCCTTGATCACGTTGACCACACGCTCACGGAGCTGGAAAGTGGGACTCTTGTGCCGGATGGAGATCTGCAGATTCTTGAGCCGGTGGTTGGCTTCGGGAAGGACGCGGTCGTTGAAGAAAAAGGTGACTCCGGTCAGAACGACCCCGAGGAACATCGCGGGCAGGAAGAGCTTGCGGGGCCTGACGCCGCCTCCGGACATCGCGACGATCTCGCTGTTCGCGGCCAACTCGCTGAAGGTGTACAGGACCGCCGGCAGGACGGCCATGGGAAGGGTGAGCGCGATGGTGTGGGGCAGTGAGAGAAACAGGGCTTCGAAGATGATCTCCCTGGGCAGCCCCTTGCCCGCCAGGTCGTCCAGACGCTGGGCGATCGCGTTCACGAACAGCAGCCCGGTCAGAAGGCTGAAGGTGAACAGGAATGGTCCCAGGTGCGAGCGGATGATGTAGCGGGTAAGTATGGTCATGGTGAAATGTAACCGATCCCGGCGCGGCGCCGTGCTCTCCCGCCCTCGCGGCTTCGTCGACGCGGTGCTGCTGGGTACGGCGGCACTGCTCGCGGCCGCGGGCGGCGACCCGGCGGTCGCGCAGCAGCGGGGCGTGCCGTCGAGGGACACGTTGCCGGGGTTCGTTCTCCGGCCGGGGGGGTTGCGAACGCCGCTGTTGGGTCCCGCAGTGCCCCGGGGCCCGACGGTGCGTCTCGGTTGGGCCCGTATCCCCGTAACCCGCTTCGGACCCCGGCTCATCCTCGCGGCCGGGGGCCCGCGGGGCGGCCCGCAACCTCTTCTGAACGACACCGGCCGCGAGCGGGATCGCCTCCTCCGGTTCGGTGTCCTCGGACGCACCATCGGCTACGGCCAGGTGCCGGAGCCGGCCGGCCGCGCTCCCCCGGGCGGGCGCCAGGAGGCGCCGGCCAGGTTCCGGAACGAATTCGTCGACCTGGGTTTCTCCGTGCGCGGCGAAGGCCGGTTCGGGGGGGACTGGTCGGAGTTCCGCCCCTGCGACGCGACCGTGCAGGTGACCTGCGACGTCTCGCTCGTGCCCCGGATCACACCCGACATCCTCTTTGCCGCCATCGCCGACGGTACCATCGCCGACCGCATCGTCATCGATGTCGACTACGACCAGAAGCGGGAGTCCGCGGGCGCAAACAGGGTCAACATCGCCTACCGCGGGCTCGCCGGAGAGGTTGTCCAGCGCTTCGACATCGGAGACGTTCGCTTCGAGCTGCCGCCGTCCAGGTACCTGCGAGAGGGGATTCCGGCGGGCAATTTCGGCTTCCAGGCCGCGCTGGAGGCCGGTCCGGTCGAGATCCGGTCCGTGTGGGCCCAGCAGGCGGGCGAGGTGACGACCCGGAGTTTCCGGCTGGGAGAGGCGGGCCGGAGCCTTTCCCGGAGCGACACGCTGGTGCTCGACGACGCCGACTACGTCGAAGGCCAGTTCTTCTTCCTCGTCGACCCGGAGCACTTCTACGATCATCCACACGTGGACGCCCTGGCCCTCTCCCCCTCGGACGCCCCTCCGTCCGTCACGCCCGGCGGCAGCCCGATCCAGCTCTACCGCTCCGCGATCGACCTCTACACGCAGAAACAGGTCGAAGGGTATATCCAGGCCGACGCGATCGCCGCCGCCGGTGCGGATACCGTCACCGAATCGGCCTGGTTCCAGTACCTCGAGCCGGGACGCGACTACATGGTCCACCCGAGCGGCCTCTGGATCGCGCTGCGCTCACCTCTCCTCCGGGACCACGTGCTGGCCGTAACCTACGTGACCGTGGCCGGGGACACCGTGGGAAGCTACAACCCCGAACAGATCTACCGCGACGGAGGGAGGCCGCGGCTGAGGCTGCTGAAGGCCTCCGCCGCGCAGCACCAGCCCGGCCGGCCCACGTGGCGAACCGAGATGCACCAGGTATATCGCGTTTCGTCCTCCGGGGAGGTGGATCCGGCCACCGTGGAACTCACCATATCCCTGGGCGAGGAGAGCGCGGGACGAACCTTCGCCCGCCGCCCCAACGGCGAAGACGTGACGTACCTGCGGCTCTTCGGACTGGACGAGGAATCGCCCAGGGACCGCCTCGACGAGTCGCAGATCTACAGGCCCGCGCTGGATTCCTTCGAGGATCTGCCGCCGCTGTCGGGCACCTTCGTCGTCTTCCCCACGCTGGAGCCCTTTGCGAACCCTCCGCCGCTCAGAAGCCTGGACATCGACTCGGCCGAGGTGCGCAGGATCCTGGGCGCGAGCCGCAACGAACGCATCTACCGGGCGCCCGACCCCTACGAACGCGAGTACGGCGGGGTCTTTCGGCTGAACATGTCGTACGAGGCGCGCGGCGAAGGGGTCCAGTCCTCCTTCTCCCTGGGAGCGTACGGCATCCGCGAGGGCACCGAGCGTGTCACCCTGGACGACCGTCCGCTCGTGCGGGGCGTCCACTACACGATCGAGTACGACGCCGGGGCGCTGACCCTGATCGACCCCGAGGCCCTCCTCGCCGCCAGCCCGGGGCGCGACCTCGAGGTGACCTGGCAGCAGAGGAGCTTCCTGCAGCTGGCTCCCTCGTCGGTCTTCGGCCTGGACGCCCGCTACGATCTGGGCGACTACGGGGCACTCAACCTGGTCGGCCTGTACCAGACCGAGGACCAGCTGGTGCGCAGGCCGCGCCTGGGCGTGGAGGCGAGCGCCGTCGGGCTGGGAGGAATCAACGGCGCTCTGGCTTTCGACGCCCCGCTGCTGACCCGCGCGCTGAAGGCGGTACCCGGACTGCGGGCGGGGGACCGGTCGTCGTTGCGCCTGTCCGGTGAAGCGGCGGTTTCCCTGCCGAACCCCAACACCCAGGGCGCCGTGTACCTGGACGACTTCGACGCCGTCAACGCGCGTCCCCTGTCGGTCGAGAGCCGGTGGTGGCGTCTGGGGAGCCGGCCGGCCGACAGGGAAGGGGCCGACGACGTGCTGCCGCCGGAGCTGTCCGCGGCCACGCTCGCCGGGATGACGTGGCAGCACACGTGGATCGTGGAGGATGTGGGGGGAGACAGCCTGGGGGTCTTCAAGGGGTTCCATCCCAGCGAAATAGACCAACAGATCCGCATCACGGGGAGCGCGGTCCGCGACCCGGGACTCCATGTCCGCTTCGAGCCGCAGGGGGGTGGCGGAGCGGGGTCCGGCGGGTGGTCGTCGATCACCACGGTCCTGAGCCGCACCGGTACCGATCTCACCAAGAGCGACTTCATCGAGTTCTACGCGCGCGACGGCGACTTCCTGTCGTTGGTGCTCGACCTGGGCGTCGTGAGCGAAGACGCCTTCTTCGTTGACTCCACCGGAGCCCTGAACGGCTTGAAGGGGGTCGGATCCGTCCGGTGGGGCCAGGGAATCCTCGACCAGGAAGCCGATCCGCGCCGCGGCGAGGTCTGGGGAACGGACGCCGACGAGCGGGGCGTATGGGTCGAGAACTGCTTCGCCGAGCGGGGCCGGGTCTACTACCGCCTCGGGGACCCGGACGCCAACTGCACGCGCAACAACGGGGAGAAGGACAGCGAGGACCTGGACGAAGACGGAAACCTGGACACGCTGGAGCGCTATCGCCGCTTCGTGATCCGGCTCGACGGCTCCTCGCGGTACCTGGTCCGCGACCGCGACGAGACCGGGACCGCATTCCGGCTCTACCGCGTTCCGGTGCGCGATCCGTCCGGGGTCGACGTGGGTGGCGCGATCACCGACGCCGAGCTCCGGGCCGTGCGGCACCTGCGCATCACCGTGGCCGGCAACCGCCGCGACTCGGTCGTGCTGGCGCGTATGGGGATCGTGGGGTCCACGTGGATCAAGCGGTCCCAGACGGGGGTCCTGACCGGTTTCGGCGGCGATACCGCATCCGTGCACGGGCGGGTCGAGGTCGGCCCGGTCTCCAAGCTCACGACAGGGGATGCCTATGCCTCTCCCCCCGGGGTCATCGAGGAACTGGACGACCCGACGGCGCAAGTCGGCGGCCAGGGGATCGAATTCAGCGAGCGCTCCCTGTCCATCTCCTTCGGCGACATCGGCCCCGGCGACCGCGTCGAGGTCTACAACCGGTTCCCCCAGCGACCCCGGGACTTCCTCTCCTACCGGGAAGCCCGGCTGTGGGTGGTGGCCCCCAGGGGCGACTTCGGCCCCGAGACCCCCGCCTTCTTCTTCGTCAAGATCGGGACCGACGACCGGAACTTCTACTTCTTTCGCAAACGCCTGGAACCGACCGTGTTGCCGGGAACGGTCCGCGAGGGGGAGTGGCTTCCCGAGGTCGTGATCCGGATGGACGAATGGCTGAATCTCAGGCGGGGCGCCGAGCGGTCCCTGATCATCGAGCCCAGGGCCCCGGGGGATCCTCCGCTCGTGCAGTGGTCCGCCGACAGCACGTACGCGGTGGTCCTGCAGGACCGGGGCCGCGCCCCCAACCTGGCCGCGGTCAGGGAGATGAGCATGGGGGTGTTGAACGGGGCGGGCGTACCGATCTCCGGGGAGGTGTGGGTGGACGAACTGCGCCTGTCGAGGGGAATCCGCGACGCGGGCCTGGTCTCGGCGCTGGACGCCGAACTGCAAGGCGGGGAGTTCCTGCATTCCCGGGCCTCCTTCCGCAGCCGCAGCGGCTACTTCCGCCAGCTGCGGGCGTCCCCGACGTTCCAGGACGATCGCAGTCTCGACGCCCGGACCACGCTTCGGCTCGGCCGCTTCGCCCCGGAGTCGTGGGGTCTGCAGATCCCGCTGTCGGTGACCTACGGGCGGGAGGACCAGTCCCCGATCCTCCTCGGACGGAGCGACGTGCAGGCCGACCGGCTGCGAGGGCTGCGCCGGCCGGGGTTCGCCCGGACCCGCATCGACCTGGCCTTCTGGCGAACCGGCCCGGAGAGGCGGGGATTCTGGAATGCGGTGCTCGACGGCTTCGATGTGCGGGTGGGCATGTCGCGCTCGTCGGTGCGAACGATCACAACCGAGAGCGACGGCAGGAGCGTGGATGCATTCGTGGGGTACGGAGCCCGCCCCGCGCCCCGGGACATTCCGCTCTTTCCGGGGTGGGCGGGTTCGGTGGTGCGGCGGATCCTCCCCCCCTTCCTGGGGGAGCGCCTGGCCGCGGCGCGCCTGCGGTGGACGCCCGAGAGCGTCACGTTCCGCAGTGAGCTGCTGGACCGTGAACTAAACACCTCCCGGTTCGACCGGATCATCCGGACCGACCGGGATACCCTGGTGGAGGCGACGGAGGCTCCGCGGCGCCAGGTGACGGCGTCCGCGGACATCGTCCTGCGCCCGTTCCCGTCGGTCACCGCCCAGGCGGACGTTCTGAGCGGACGTGATCTGCTGGCCGTCGAGGAGCTGGCGGAGGACCAGGAGAGCAGGGATCTGCTGGCGGCCGAACGGAGCCGCGTGGCCGGGATCGACTTCGGGTGGGAGGTCGACCGCCACCTGCGCACCAGGCTGGCCTACGAGCCCCGCCTGACCGACTGGGCGGGAACCAGGCTGGAAATGACCACGATCTACCTTTCCGAGCGGAATTCCGATCTGATCGAGACCCGCCACACTCCCACGGGCACGGCTCTGGCGCTCCTGCGCAACGTCGACGGGCAGCGAAGGCTGACCGCGACCCTGTCTCTGGACCCGGACAGGATGCTCGCGCAGGCGGGTGGCGAGACCGTCGGGCGCTGGACCCGGGCGCTGGACACGGTCAACGTTCACTACGAGAGCGGTCTGACCTCGCGCTTCAACCGGCAGCCGGTGGTCCCGGGCGCGATCTACGAACTGGGGTGGGGCGGCCGCGACGATTTCCTGGTCATCGGCGGCGATTCCGCCTCGACCCTGAGCGACCGGGACGTGATCAGGGTGCGGGGCGGACTGTCGTTGCCGGGCTCATCCTCCGTCGGCCTCGGCTACGAGCACAGCCGGCACCAGACGCTCGACACGCGCTCGGACCGCCAGAACCGGCGCGAGGTCTGGCCGGACGTGACCGTGGGCGCGACGAATGTCGGGCCTCCGGGCTTCCTTGCGGCGCTCGTGCAGCGTCTGTCGCTGAGCGCGGGCTATCGCAGGGAGACGCGCACACTCCAGTTCGGGGCCGGGGCCCGGCAGAACCGTTTCCGGGATGAGCGGGCGGCACCCGTAACGGTGACCCTCGAGTTCCCCCGGGACGTTTCCCTGACATACCGCGCGCGGCTCGAAGACAGCGACATCCGCGATCCCACGGGGAACACCAGAGGCGAAAGGAACAGCCATGCCGTCTCGGCGACGGCCAACGTCCGATCGCCGGTGGCCGCGTTCCGGGACCGCGACGTTCCGATGAGGATCGCCCTCAGCGTGACGTACCGCAACGAGGTGCGCTGCCGCATCCAGAGCGAGACCGCCCCGTGCGTGGCGTTCATCGACCAGCTGAGCCGTGAAGTCTCGGTTTCGGTGGACTCCACCCTGCGGGACTACCAGCTGGGGGCGCGGCTCCACTACCTGGACCAGCGCTCCTTCGTCGGGCTGCGGGCGGGCGTGACCCGGTTGCAACTGACCGTCTTCGGCCATTTCGTGCTGACCCCGGATCTGCTCGGTGGGGAGTCCTGATACCTCTGGGGCATGTCGGAAGCATATCGGAATGGGGTTTGCAATGTTCCAAGGCATGTCCGTCATCCCACCGGGTATCGCCGGAGCTGACGGCGCGGGGGATTCGCGAGTCGTTTGGAAGTCCCGTTTTGTCATGGAAGCGCCCATCGGAAGCCGCGATACTGCGTCTCGGAGCCCGTGGACAAACGGAGGAGACCATGACCGATCGGGAACGCAGGAGCATGCTGCGCGCGGCGCTGATTCTGGGAGGCGCCGCGCTGGTCCGTTTCGTGGTGTTCTCGCCGGGGCCCGCCGAGCCCCTCCTCGAGGATCGTCCCTCGATCGCCGACAGCCTGCTGGCCGCGGGCGATTCGGTGGTCGAGGAGCGCGAGCGGCGCAGCCGTCCCTTCGCGGAGGGCGAGACGATCGACCCCAACGTGGCGGAGGCGGCGGAGCTGGACCGGCTGCCGGGCGTCGGGCCGTCCAGGGCGCTGCGCATCGTGCGGGAACGGGAGGAGAACGGGCCCTTCGCCGGCGTCGAGGATCTCACTCGCGTGTCGGGAATCGGTCCCGCCTCGGTGGAGCGGTTGAGGGCGTACCTGCGGGTGGAGGGCGCGCGACCGAACGTCGTGGCCCAGGCTGTGGGCGGGGCGGCGGTGGACGGTCCCGCGGCGGCGATGCGTACCGTTTCCTCCGCTGCGCCCGGCGGGATCCTCGATCTGAACCGCGCCACGGCGGAGGAGCTGCGGGCCCTTCCCGGGATCGGGCCGGTGACGGCGGGACGCATCGTGGCCTTCCGCGAAGAGCACGGCAGGTTCGTCCGTCCCGAGGACCTGAAGAAGGTGAAGGGCGTGGGAGACAAGACATTCGCGCGCATCGCGCCCCTGGTGAGGACCCGATGACGGGCGCCGGGTCCTCCGGAGGGCCTCCCGAATTCGAGGTCCTGCTCCGGGAGATGGTTCGGCGAGGTGCGTCCGACCTTCACGTGACGGTGGGCCAGCCGCCCAGGCTGCGGATCGACGGGTCGCTGGCGGACGACGATGACGGTGGGGTGCTCGAGGCCGCGGATACCCTGCGGCTGGCCCGCTCGCTGCTCACCGGCGCCCAGCGGCGGCGCTTCGAGGAGGACGACGAGCTCGACTTCTCCTTCGAGGTGCAGGGGCTGGCCCGCTTCCGGGGCAACTGCTTCCGGCAGCGGGGCCGGGTCGCGATGTCGGTCCGGCACATCCCCCGCGAGGTGGCGCCGCTGGAGGAACTGGGACTGCCGCCCATCCTCAACCACTTCGCGGAACGGCCGCGGGGGCTCGTGCTGGTGACCGGCCCGACCGGCTCGGGCAAGTCCACGACCCTGGCCGCGATGGTCGACCGGATCAACCGGCGGCGCAGGGGCCATATCCTCACCGTGGAAGACCCCATCGAATTCGTCCACCGGCCCCGGCGGTGCATGGTGAACCAGCGCGAGGTCGGCACCGACACGCGCAGCTTCGCGGCGGCCCTCAAGTACGCGCTCCGCCAGGACCCCGACGTGATTCTCATCGGTGAGATGAGGGATCCCGAGACGATCGGCGCCGCCCTGACCGTCGCCGAGACCGGCCACCTGGTTCTTTCCACCCTGCACACCAACTCGGCGGCCGACTCGGTCAACCGCATCGTCGATGCCTTCCCGTCGCACCGGCAGGCCCAGGTGCGCGGCCAGCTGGCGTCGGTGCTGGAGGGCGTGGTGACCCAGATCCTGGTGCCGCGGGGGTCCGCGTCCGGGCGGGTGGCGGCGGTGGAGGTCATGGTCTGCACGGCGGCCGTGCGCGCCGTCATCCGCGACGACAAGGTGCACCAGGTCCGTTCGCTCATGCAGGCGGGCCGCAAGCACGGCATGCAGACCCTGAACGACGCGCTGGCGCGCCTCTACCTGGACGGTGAAGTCACGCTGGAGGCGGCGCTCAAGCGCAGCCCCGACGCGGCCGAACTGCTTCGCGCGGTGGGCGAACCCGCGCCGGAAGGTGGCGCGGGTGGCGGTGAGGGGTGGCGGTGAGGGGCCGGGTGTCCGCACGCGAAGTGGTGGTCTTCACCCGGCTCTTCGCGACGATGATCGGCGCGGGACTGCCACTGGTTCAGTCGCTAAATTTATTGTCACGACAACAGAAAAACAAGGAGTTTCGCGGCGTGATCCGTGAAATGGTGCGCGACGTGGAGGCCGGAGACACGCTCGCGGGGGCGATGAGCCGACACCGGAAGGTGTTCCCGGAGTTGAGCATAAGCATGGTGGCCGGCGGGGAGGCCGCCGGCGCCCTGGACACGGTCCTCGCGAGGCTCGCGGACTTCCTGGAGAAGCACAACGCCCTTGCGCGCAAGGTG
>CAZTOF010000556.1:0-3321 GCA_964615515.1 uncultured Gemmatimonadaceae bacterium | reverse complement strand
GCCGCGGCACGCCTCCCCCCAATCCGGGACGGGTTCGGCCGCCGCCCACCTCCTGCTCTTCGGGTCGTAGTCACCCCCGGCGTTCGGGTAGGCGATCACGGGCTTGCGCGTGCCCCTGGCGAGCGCACCCACCAGAGCCGGCACCAACGCGGCCTGGGTGCAGTTGACGCCGACGGCCGTGACGCCCGGCTCCTCGTCCGCCCACTCGGCGACCACCCCGATCGGGGTCCCGTCGCTCAGGTGGCCTTCGTTGCGGCAAGTGAAGCTGAACCACGCCGGCTTGTCGGGCGTGTGCCTGGCCATGCGTGCAAGGACCCGCGCCTCGGCGAAGGACGGGAGGGTCTCGCACGCGAGGATGTCGGCACCGCTTTGCGCAAGCAGCTGCCAGCGCCTCCGGTGGAACTCGGCGAGGGCGTCGCGGCCGATGGCGTAGTCGCCCCGGTATTCGGAGCCGTCGGCCAGGAACGCCCCGTAGGGCCCCACGCTGGCGGCGACCAGGGGCGGGAGGCGCTGCTCGCCGCAGCGGGGGGACGCCAGGAACCGGTCCCGGGCCCGTACCGCCAGGGCGACCGCCCCGCGCATGACGGCATCCGCGCGGGCGCCGCCGACTCCCCGTGCGGCCAGGCCCTCGAAGGTGGCCTGGTAGGTGGCGGTGGTCACGCAGTCGGCGCCCGCCTCCAGGAAGGCCAGGTGCACGGCTTCGACCGCGCCGGGGTCTTCGAGCAGGACCCTGGCGGACCAGAGCGGATCGTTCAGGTCGTGGCCCGCGCGCTCCAGCTCCGTCGCGAGTCCCCCGTCCAGCACGATGAAGCCCTGGCGCGCCACGTATTCCGCCAACCCGGCGCCCGGCCGGTTCATCGCGCCGCGCCGGTGCCGCTCGTCGGGGGGCCGCCCCTCCACCTCAGAAGAGCGATTCGGATCCCTTGTCCCCCTCCCTCACCAGCGTCAGGATGGCCGCCTGGGGCACGACGAGGTACTCCTTGTCCTCGAAGCTGATCTCGACGGCGGCCTTGCGAAAGAAGATCGCGAAATCGCCCACCCGGGCCTGGACGGGCAGGTAGCGCGCCTCGCCGGACCCGATCTTCCAGGGTTCTTCGTTGAGTTCCGCCGGCGCGCCGATCGGGGTTCCGGGACCGGTGGCCAGGACCCGGCCCCCCTGGACCGACTGCTTTTCCACCGCCGAAGCCGGAAGGTAGAGGCCGACCGTCGTGCGCTCCTCGCCCTCCTCGGGCTCGATCAGAACCCGGTCGCCGACGACGATGAGCTGCTTTCCGCCCGTTCCTTCCATGCCTGCCATCTCCGCATCCTTTCCGCCGGGCGCCGGCGTCAGCCCCGCTTGGAATGGGCCGGCCGGTCCGACCCCGGCAAGCTACCCACGCCGGGGGTTCGAGAGCAACGCGGACCGCAGGGTGGCGGCGACGTAGTCGATCTGGGTGTCCGTCAGTTCCGGGTAGACGGGGAGCGCGAGGGCGTGTTCGGCGGCTCTTTCGCTCTCGGGCAGATCGCCCTTCGTGTAACCCAGTCCGGAGAAGCACTCCTGCAGGTGCAGGGGAAGGGGGTAGTAGATCGCGGTACCGATTCCGGCGGCCGTGAGACGCGCCCGCACCCGGTCGCGCTCCGGCGTGCGGATCACGTACTGGTTGAAGACGTGCCGGTCGGTGACGTTCGCCGGGAGGCGCAGCAGCGACGGATGTTCGCGGGCGAAGTCGCCGAGGAGGCTTCCGTAGCGCGCGGCGTTCGCCCGGCGGGCTTCGGTCCAACCGTCCAGGTGCGGCAACTTGGCGCGCACCACGGACGCTTGCAGCGCGTCCAGGCGGAAGTTGCCGCCGACGACCCGGTGACGATATTGGACGACTTCGCCGTGGACGCGGAGAGCCCTGACCCGGTCCGCCCGTGCGGCGTCGTTCGTGACCACCATGCCGCCGTCGCCGAAACACCCGAGATTCTTGGACGGGTAGAAGGAGAAGCAGCCGTAGTGGCCGGTGGACCCGGCGCGGCGGCCGCCGTGCGCCGCTCCGATCGCCTGGGCCGCATCCTCGATGACCACGAGTCCGTGGGACCGCGCGATCTTCATGATCGGCCCCATCTCGGCCATCTGCCCGAAGATGTGCACCGGAATGATGGCCCGGGTCTTCGGAGTGACGCATGCGGCGAGGTGTCGGGGGTCGATGTTGAGGGTGACCGGATCGATGTCGGCGAAGACCGGCGTGGCCCCAAGTCGGGCGATCACGCCGGCGGTGGCGAAGAAGGAGTACGGCGTGGTGACGACTTCGTCGCCGGGGCCGATGACCTCGGCCATCAGGGCGACCAGGAGCGCGTCGGTTCCCGACGAGACGCCGATTCCGAAACGGGACCCGGAGTAGCCGGCGACGGCTTCCTCGCACGCCTCCACCTCAGGCCCCAGGATGAAGCGCTGCGAGGCCACGACCGGGGCCAGCGCGGCCTCGATCTCGCCCCTGATCGATGCATACTGCACCGTGAGGTCCAGGAGAGGTACTTTCATGGGTACCCCAAGCTAACAGCCCGTGGCGAGCCCTCGGGGACTCTGTCCACGAACTGCTGAACGGTTCCGTCCCGTGAAGCCATTGCATCGCACCGCAATCCTGAGCTCATCCGCCGTGGTGGCGCTTGTGGCGGCGGCGGCCCTCCTCCTCCGCGGCGGAGCGGGCGGCTCATTCCACTCCATCGAAACCACCGTGACGCCCACGGTGGAGATGGCGGGGCTCCCGGCGCCGGATGCTCCAGCAGGCAGCGCCGAGCGAATGGATCTGGATCGCCTGGCCGGGACCACCCTGGCACTCGTGCTGATGGCCGTAGCGACCGCGATGGCAAGCCTGCTGGGTGTGATCGCTTCGGAGAACCTGACGCTCGAGGGGCGGCGGGCCGTCGAAGTGATGCTGGGTGCGCCCGTACGCCGGCTGGTGGGTGGGGCCGCGCGGTTGTGGGGCCGCCGCCTGCTCTGGGCGCTGGCATTCGGTGCCGGCCTGGCCGCCGCTGCCGGGGTGCTGATGGCCGGGCTGGCTCCTCCGGGGACCTCGATTGCTCCACCGGCCGTGGCCGCGGGCGTCGCCGCGGTGCTGATCTTCGCCGGAGTGGTGGTCCTGTGCGCGATCCTGCCGGTTCGCGACCTCTACCGCTGGGGAAGGCCACTGGCGCAGGAGGCGGAGACCCATCAACTGACGGACCCCCGGCCGAGGCGCTTCAACCGCGTGCTCCTGATCACGCTGCAGCTCGCGGCGGCGGTCGCCATCGTGGCGGGATCGGGTCTCCTGCTGGCGTCGCACGGCGGCGGGCGCACGCTCGCGGTGGGTGGTGAGGGGG
>CAZTOF010000555.1:0-4490 GCA_964615515.1 uncultured Gemmatimonadaceae bacterium | reverse complement strand
GAGCACTTCCGCAAGACGTACGGGATCGTGCATCCGCGCGAGCAGTGGGAGTCCGCGCGCGGGGTCAACCGGTCGCCGTGCCACCCCCGCACCGAGGCGCTGGGAGCCGAGTACTTCGAAGCGCGGGGATGGGAGCGCCCGCAGTGGTACGCCTCGAACGAGGATCTGGTCGAACGCTACAACGTCCCGGACCGGCCGCACGAGTGGGACAGGCGCTGGTGGTCGCCGATCATCAACGCTGAACACCTGCACCTGCGCGAGAAGGTCGGCGTGGTCGATCTGGGCGCGTTCCAGATCTTCGACGTGTCGGGGCCCGGCGCGCTCCCGTACCTGGAGCGGTTGACAGTCAACGCTTGCGAGAGGCCGGTCGGGAGCTCCATCTACACGCCGCTCCTGACGCCGGACGGAGGCTTCCGCGCCGATCTGACAATCCAGAGGCTCGCCGAGCACCGGTTTCGCGTCGTCACCGGCGTGCTCGACGGCGCGCGGGACGCCTTCTGGTTCCGCAAACATCTTCCCACCGACGGCTCGGTGCAATTCGAGGACCGGTCTTCCGCGATAACCACGCTCGGGGCATGGGGACCGGACGCGCGGGCCTTGGTCTCAAGAGTCGCGGACTGCGGCCTTAGTCAGGAGGAGTTCCCCTACGGCACGGTGCGCGAAGCGCTCATCGGCGGGGTTCCCGCCAACCTGCTGCGGATCTCCTACGTCGGGGAGAGCGGCTGGGAGATCTACACGCGCACCGAGCATGGCCTCGCGCTTTGGGATGCGCTTTGGGATGCGGGCCGCGATCTTGACGCCCGGCCCGTGGGGATCGGCGTCTACGGTACTACCGGTCGGATGGAGAAAGGCTACCTGCTCATGGGTGCCGAACTCACATCGGAGTACTCACCGATCGAGGCCGGGCTGGCGCGACGGCAGGTGAAGCAGGCGGACTTCATCGGCAAGGCCGCCTACCTGAAGGCCCGCGAGCGGGGGCCGGCGGCACGGATGTGCACGATTACCATGGACGATCATATCAGCGCGGCCGGCATCGCGCGCTTCCCGACGGCCGGAAACGAGCCGATCCTCACGCCGGGAGGGGACCGTATCCTGGACGCGCTGGGCCGGGAGTCCCGCGCGACTTCCGCCGGGATGGGGCCATCCGTGGGGAAATACCTGCTCATGGCCTGGCTACCGACCGAACTCGCCCAGGTCGGCGAGCGGCTGCAGGCGATGTACATGAACGAGTGTTTCCCCGTCAGGGTGGCGGCGGTCGGTGCGGGACTGTTCGACCCCTCCGGCAACAGAATGAAGGCGTAGCCTGTCGATCGGGCTTCGGAAACGTGCCATCAAAGGGGTTGGAGGGTATAGTCCGCCGGACGCGCTCCAAGCGGAAGGGAGCGGGGTCGAAGGTCCTCGAAGGCGACCCCGGGTTCGCACCCGGCCTCCCAGCGGTCCAGCATGGCGGCTGCGGCGACCCTCTGGACGCGACCGGCCCCACCCACTGCTTGACCCCCAGTTCCGCCGAAACCGAAACGCCTCGGACCGCGTAGTGCATCGCGGTGGATCGCCAGACCGACGAGGCCGACCCCATGCCGAGAGGCTTCGGACAGACCACGGCGGCGATGGCGGTGAGGGGCCGCAAGGCGTTCTCCGGTGCCGTGAGCGCTCCCGGTTACGCCGTGCTGGAGCGTGAAATCGACGTGGGGGTGCGATTCACAGTTTGGGGCTCTCGGGATTCACACCGGTCCTTGCACTCATCCGCAGGGACGGCAACGCTTTGCGGTCCATGCGCCCGCCCGCCCGTTGTCGAACGGGCCGCTCGGGCGGGGTCGGGAGCGACCCCCCGCCCAGAGGGCTTGGTGCGGCTTAGCGACGAGTGTGGATTCACACCCTCGTCCCTGCCTTCCAGGGGTCGCTCCCGAACCAGAGATCCCTTGCGGGAAGGCCATGCGCGCCGCCATCGAGCGGGTCGAATTGACCGGAGCGGCCTCGTCCGATTCGGAACCGGAGCACCCCATGGGGACGGCGGACCCTCCCCGGCACGGCGGTCGCAGCAAGTGCGTCGTCCAACTGGGCGACAGCCTGCAATCCGCGAACCCCGTCGGGAGCGCGGACCTGTCCGGGGTCGAGGGGGCGGAGCCCCTCGTCAGCCTCGCCGGGGACACGTGGAGTGTGGCCCCAGCGAGCATGCTGCTTAACAGCCTTAGCGGGTAACCGCCCGCGCCGAGCCGTCAAGAGACGTTTCCCGCCCGGATCGCTGGTTCCATGTGCTTATGGTGGCAAGCACTTCCGGAAAGCTCGTACGTAGCTGCGGCACGGCCTTGAGGGGATTATCCCCGCACGACGCACCCGGAATTCTCCCGTCAAGAGTCAAGGGTTTTTCCTCTGGGAGCGCTGATTCGAGTTGCCCATTATTGGACACACCGCCGTGTTGTATCCCGAGAACCGCTTGGGGGGCAGCGACCACACCATCCGAGAGGAGACTCTCATGAACAAGTGGCTGACGCGTTTCGTCCTCGCCGTCACCGCCTTGGTTCTGGCCATGATGCCCCTCAAGCTGCACACATGGAACGCGGATTCCGTCCTGGGCCGTTCCCTCCGCCAGAGCGATGATCCCGTGGCGCGGACCGAGCCGACCTGCGGTGGCTGGGACGGTCGTCCGTGCAACGACTACGACGAGGTCGGGTCACCAGCGGCTCGTGACGGGTTGATCGAGGAGGAGGTCGCCCGGTGGCTGGACCATTGGGGGAGCAGGGGGCAAGGTCCGGTGCGGCGAGGTCTGAAGCGATTGGGCAGGTACGAGGACTACATCGACGCGGAATTGGCCGCACGGGATCTACCGCGGTCGCTTCGCTACCTCCCCCTCGTAGAGGCCGACTACCACCACTTGGCCGTCTCGCCGGCGGGGGCGGCCGGGCTTTGGCAACTGATGCCCGAGACCGCCCGGTGGCTTGGGCTTGAGGTCAACTCGGTCGTGGACCAGCGCTTCGACGTGTACGCGGCCACCGAGGCCGCGCTGGACTACCTGGTTGCCCTCCATGACCGGTTCGAGTGTTGGTTTCTCGCTCTGGCGGCCTACAACGCGGGGCCGACGCGGGTCGAGGGGGTGATCCGGCGGCACGGTGGTGCCCGGCCCCGCAACGACGCCCTCTTCGGGCATATCCGCGACCTGCTGCCCAACGAGACCCGGGACTTCATTCCCAAGTTCCTGGCGAGCGTTCGTCTGGCCGGCAACCTCTCGGTCAGCGGGCAAGCGGCAGCGGAAAAGGATGCGCCGGAGCGCTTCGATGCCGTCCGGATCGAGGGAGCGGCGTCGGCGGATGTCCTCGCCGAGGCCGCGGGCATCGCCGAAGACGAAATCAGGACCCTGAACCCGCATCTCCGCATCGGCCTGGCCCCGGCGGGCAGGTCGACACGGTTGCGCGTACCCGTCGGCGCGGGCGACGCGTTCCTCGCCCGCTTCGCCAAGATCCCGGTCGGGGAGCGCTCCACGCTTCGTGAACACGCCGTCGCCCCGGGGGAAACGCTGGCGCGCATCGCACGACGGTACGGGGTTCCGCTGGACGCTTTGCGGACGGTCAATCCGGAGGTGGAGCCTCGGCGCATGCAGATCGGGACCGTTCTGCTGATTCCCCGCGGCGCATCGGCGCTGGCCGACGGTTCCCGAATTGCGGCCAACCCGTCCTCAACCCGCTTCGCAGGGATCCGGCGCCGTTGAAGGCCCTCGCCGCTGATCGTCTCTTCGGGCTGACAATCCCCACTCTGCCCACCCGGTCTCTCCGCGGTGCGATTCAAACGAGAACGACGAAAGGAAGGAATCTTCATGAACGGAACGGCTCTTGGATTCGGCGCGGTCGCCACCAACGGCACAAGGCGCTCGGGTAGCAATTGGCTCCACGACCGGCTCGCTCGCATCGTCCGCCGGTCCGAACGCAAGGGCGCTCGGGCGGCACAAGCTCATCGCGTCGCTCTTTACGCAGCCCGCAACCGCGACCCGCTGGACCGGCTGAGGCGTGCCGGGCTGATCTGACGAAGTTCCCGGCTCCCATTGACAATCCCCGGCCGGGCGCATCTCGTGGGTGAGCAAAGGCCGGAACCGGGAGACGCTCGTGCCCGCGGGACCCCGATCGGCCCGAAGCGCGGAACGGAGCCGGAAGTGCTCAAGCAGAGGGACTACACCGCCGTGTTCGACGCCTCGCCGGACGCGATGCTCGTGGTGGATGCGGATGGGGTGATCCGCGACCTCAACCGTCAGGCCGTCGCGATGTTCGGATGGAGCCGCGAGGAACTGGAGGGCAGCGAAGTCGAGCGGTTGATTCCCGACGCGAGCCGGGGCCGGCACCGCCGGCACCGCCGCCGCTACTGCGAGTCGCCGCAGCCCCGCCCGATGGGCGAGGGACTCGAACTCGAAGCCTTGCGCAAGGACGGCACGACCATCCCGGTCGAGATCAGCTTGAGTCCCTCGAAGCTGGGCATGGGCGAGACACACGTGATCTGTGCGGTTC
>CAZTOF010000554.1:0-2220 GCA_964615515.1 uncultured Gemmatimonadaceae bacterium | reverse complement strand
GTCCAGCGTGAGGGGGTGGAGGGTGACGCGTTCGTAGTGGCGCTTGAGGACTGTGGTCCACACGGCTTCGGGGGGGAGCTCGTACTCGTCGTGCAGGACCGATGCCGTGATGCCGGGGACCAGGATCACAGGCGATATGGTGCGTGGCATTGTGGAAACTCCTCCTCCCCACCTCTGGTTGCCCGCGACTCGGGAGCCGCCGACTCTGTCCGGTGACGGCACCGCATGGCTGCCGGTCCGCCCTGGTGGAACATACCGGCTCGGGGGCGAAGTGGCAAGCTGTTGCCGCGCAAGGCATACTGCCGCGCAAGGCCGAAGGGGGGAGGCCCGGAAGGGACCCGGCCCGGTTCGGCGGACTCGGTGCCTGCCAGAGCGACGCCCTCAGATGGTACGGCCGGGAGTGCTATCTGATCTACGGAAAGCCGAGTTATGAATTGTATCGTCAACACGTCAATGTCAGGTGGCAATACGACGATTCCTGCGAAATGACCCGTCCCGCCAACCCCGGCTGCCGCCGTCCCCTAGAAAGGCAACTGCGTCCGCGCTACATTGCGGTCAAGCTCGGTCTTCGAGAGTCCGAACCTGCGTCACTTCGTGTTGGGGAGGAAACAAAGGGAAGGCTACAGTGTTCGCATTGGCTATCACGAGCGTGCTCCTGCATCCGTTTGATCCGAGACTTGCAACGTGTCAACTCGTACCACCATAACGACTTGCCCACCCGCCGCCGTCGAGGAGGTCCTTCGGCGCGTCGGCGGCAACCTCCGCACCGCCCGTCTGCGGCGACGACTGCGGATCCAGGACGTCGCGGACCGCCTGGGTATCTCGCGCTTCACGGTGGCCAACGTGGAGAAGGGGAAGCCGGGCGTGTCGGGAGCCGCCTACTTCGGTGTGCTGTGGGCGCTCGGGCTCCTTGATGACGCGGAACGTCTGGCCGATCCGGACCGGGACGAGGAGGGCAGGATCCTGGAGTGGGCGCGCCTCCCGACCCAGGCCCCGCGCCGTCGCCGCCTCGACGATGACTTCTGATTTCGACCGCTTCGTCTTCGTCGCCCTCCCGGGACGGAGCGAGTATGTGGTCGCGGGTCGCTTTCGCGTCTCGGTCACTCGCGTCGGTGTCCCGCTCGGAGAATTCGTCTACGGCCGCAGCTACCTCGGTCGGCCGGAAGCGGTCGAACTTGACCCCGTCCAGCTCAAGCTGAGCGACCGCGTACGCAGGACGAGCGGCATCAACGGACTGTTCGGCGCGATACGGGACACCTTTCCGATTCGCTGGGGCAGCCTGATGATCGAGGAGGACTCCGTGAGCAGTCGGCCGGACGAAGTGAACCGGACGGTGCCGATACCGACCGACACCGTCGGTGCGCTCTGTTTCGCTCCGGGGCTCGAACCTCCCAGTCCTCCGCGCTTTCACACGATCGACAACCTGGTCCGGCTGCAGTCGGCGGTCCACGCCGGGATCGCATCGAAGCACGGTGGCCGGGGTGCCGCAGCAGCCCCGGGGCATGAGCCCCAAGCTCAAGGCAGACCGAAGGCGATCGTCGAAGAAGGGCATACGCTCTGGGTCGCCAAGTTCGTGCAGGCGCGCGCACCCTGGAATCAGACACGGGTCCGGCACGCGACATTGCGGCTTGCAGCCGATTGCGGGCTAGACACCGTTCCCAGCCGCATCGAGCGGGTCCGGGGCAGCGACGTACTGCTGCTTCGACGCTACGACCGCGAGTGGACGGGCGACGGCTACGCCTGCAGCCGCCTCATCAGCGGCCTGACGTTCCTCGAGACGGACGACACGCCAGCGGAGAGGGACGGCTGGTCCTACCTTGCCCTCGCCGATGAGGTTCGCCGGGTGAGCTCACACCCTCGCGCAGATCTGCGCGAACTCTTTCGGCGCATGTGTTTCAACGCGGCCATCTCCCATCTGAACGACGACCTGCTCCATCCCATCATGGTTGCGAAGGGACATGGCTGGCGTCTCGCGCCCGCGTCCGGACTGGCGCCAACGCCCCCGGCGGAGGACGCCCGAGGTGAGTTCGCCATGATCTGCGGGCCGGAGGGTCGCACGCCCAGTCGGAAGAACATCGTGGGTGGGGCGGGGCGGTTTCTGCTGAGTCGCGTGGAGGCGGAAGCCGTCTTTGACCGGATCGCGGCGACGGTGCGGTCGTCGTGGCACGGGGTGATGCGGGGGTGTGGGGTGAGTGTGCGGGATTGTGAGGTGGTGGGGCG
>CAZTOF010000553.1:0-6574 GCA_964615515.1 uncultured Gemmatimonadaceae bacterium | reverse complement strand
GGCTGGGCGGGGGGATGCTGCTGGGGATCGTCGTCGTGTTGCCGGCCGTAGCCATTGCCGTGGGCGCGGGCGGGCTCCGCTACGCCGCCGAGGGCGGGACCTGGATCGAGTATGCGGCCACCGGGTTCTGGGCCGGGCTGGTCCTTCTGGTTGCGGCCGCCGGGGAGGAGATCGCCGTACGGGGGTATCCCCTGCGCGTTCTGGTGGAACGCTGGGGTCCGTGGCCGGCCCTGGCCGTCACCTCGGCGGTGTTCTCCGTCCTCCACGGGGCCAACCCGAACGTCGGAGCCGTGGCGCTCGCAAACATCCTGCTTGCGGGTGTTCTCCTGGGGCTCATCTGCCTGAAGACAGGGGACCTCTGGTGGGCGACCGGCGCGCACGCGGGCTGGAACCTGGCGACCGGTTTCCTGGCCGACCTCCCGGTCAGCGGCATCCGGCTTTCGGACGCACCGCTGATCGAGGTGTCCGGCAGTGGTGCGGTGCTCTGGACCGGGGGCGACTTCGGCCTTGAAGGGGGGCTGGGCGCGACGCTCGCGCTGGGTCTGGCGATCCCGGTCGTGGCGCGAACCGGAATCGTGCCCTCACGTTGGCTGCAAGGACCGAACACACCCGACAGGGAGAACGCATGAACATCGAACGCGTCGCGGTCGTCGGCGCCGGCACCATGGGCAACGGCATCGCCCACGTGTGCGCGCTGGCGGGCGCGGAGGTCGCCCTGGTCGACTCGGACGCCGCCGCCCTCGATCGGGCCGTCGCCACCATCGGCCGCAACCTGGAGCGGCAGCGCGCCAAGGGGAGGATCGGAGCCGGGGACCGGACCGCGGCCCTCGATCGCATCGAGCCCGTCTCGGCGTTGGAACGCATCGGCGAAGCCGGCCTGGTGGTGGAGGCCGTGCCCGAGATCGCCGGTCTCAAGTACGAGATCTTCGCCGAGCTGGACCGGCTGGCGCCGGCGGGCGCCATCCTCGCCTCGAACACCTCGTCCATCTCGATCACTGCGATCGCGGCCCGCACCTCCCGTCCCGGCCAGGTCATCGGCATGCACTTCATGAACCCCGTCCCGGTCATGAAGCTGGTCGAGGTCATCCGCGGACTGCGCACCGACGACGCCACCACGAAGGCGGTGATCGAGTTCGCCGCGTTACTCGGCAAGGTCCCCGTGGAGGTGCGCGACTTTCCGGGTTTCATCTCCAACCGGATCCTGGCCCCGATGATCAACGAGGCCGTCTTCGCGCTCATGGAGGGGGTGGCGGAGGCGGAGGCCATCGACACCGTCATGAGGCTCGGGATGAACCACCCCGTGGGGCCCCTGGCCCTGGCCGACCTGATCGGACTGGACACCTGCCTGAACATCCTCGAGGTGCTCCACCGCGAACTCGGCGACGACCGCTACCGGCCCTGCCCGCTGCTGCGCCAGTATGTGGCGGCGGGGTGGCTGGGACGAAAGACGGGGCGGGGCTTTCACGCCTACGACAGGGTCGGCCGGCCATGCTGACTTCCGAACAGCGCGAAATCCGGCAGCTTGCCCGGGACTTCGTCGATGGCGAGATCATTCCCCGCGCGGCCGCCTGGGACCGGAACGGAGCCTTCGACGGGGAGGTGCTCGACGGACTCGCCGAACTGGGCTTTCTGGGAATGCTGGTCCCTCCCCGATACGGCGGCCTGGGCTTCGATGTCCCCACCTACCTGGTTGCGCTGGAGGAGATCGCGCGCGGGGACGCCGCCCTGGCGCTCACGATGGCGATTCAGAACGGGCCCGTGCCCCATGTCCTCCTGAATCACGGGAGCGAGGCGCAGAAGGCCCGCTGGCTGGGCGCCCTCGCTGCGGGCGAGAAGATCGCCGGCTTCGCGCTCTCGGAGGCCGACGCCGGGAGCGATCCTTCGGGAATGCGCACACGCGCGCGTGAGCACGACGGAGGCTGGACGATCGCGGGATCGAAGAAATGGGTCACCAACGGTTCCCGGGCCGACGTGGTGATCGTCTTCGCCAGGACCGGAGAAGGGGAGTCCGGGGCCCCGGTGGGCGCCTTCCTCGTAGACACCGACGCCGAAGGATACCGCGTCGGAGAGCGCGAGAAGACCATGGGCCTGAGGGCGTCGGAGACGGTGTCGGTGGATCTTGAGGAGGTCCGGTTGGGAGCGGACCGGCTGATCGGCAGCCCGGCGGGGGGACTCGGCTATGCCCTCGGCGCCCTGGACCTCGGGAGGCTGGGGATCGGCGCCCAGGCTGTCGGAATCGCGCGCGCCGCGCTGGAACACGCCACGCGCTACGCCGGCGAGCGGCACCAGTTCGGCCGTCCCATCGCGGCCTTCGGGGCCATCCGGAGCAAGCTCGCCCTCATGGCCACGAAGATCGCCGCCTCCCGGGCGCTGGTCAGGGAGTGCGCGGGGGCGTGGGAGGCGCGCGGTTCCGGCGCCGGCGAAGGTCTCCCGATCGCCGCCCGCTCGGCGATGGCCAAGCTCCTGGCCAGCGAGACGGCGATGTGGGTGACCGAGGAGGCGGTGCGCATCTTCGGCGGCTATGGTTTCATGCGGGAGTTCCCGGTCGAGAAGCTGATGCGGGACGCCAAGGGGACCGAAATCTACGAAGGGACCAGTGAAATCCTGCGGCTGGTGATCGGCCGGGCGCTTACGGGGACGGCGTGACAACCGTGGCTGCGGCCCGCCGGCCGGCGACGCGGGACACCCGACATATGAGACGGGGTGCCGGATGGAACACCTGAAACGGGCGGACGAGCGGGTCCATCGCGCCGTGGCGGGGGAGGTGTCGCGACAGAAGGGACAGCTCGAGATGATCGCGAGCGAGAACTTCGTGTCTCCGGCGGTGCGGGAGGCGCACGGCACCGTCTTCACCCACAAGTACGCGGAGGGGCTGCCCGGGCGGCGCTACTACGGAGGTTGCGAGTTCGCCGACGAGATCGAGGACCTGGCCCGTTCCCGCGCCACCCGCCTTTTCGGCGCGGACCACGCGAACGTGCAGCCCCACTCGGGGTCCCAGGCCAACATGGCCGGCTACTTCGCCTTCCTGGAGCCCGGCGACCGGATCCTGGGCATGAACCTGAGCCATGGGGGCCACCTCACGCACGGCTCTCCCGTCAACTTCAGCGGTCGCTTCTTCGATGTCGCGGCCTACGGCGTGCGCGAGTCCGACGGCCGGATCGACTACGACGCGGTGCGCGACATCGCCCTGCGAACCCGCCCGAAGATGATCGTGACGGGCGCGTCCGCCTATCCCCGCACCCTCGACTTCGAAGCGTTCGGAGCGATCGCCCGCGAGATCGGGGCGGTCCACATGTGCGACCTCGCGCACATCGCCGGGCTGGTCGCGGGCGGACATCACCCGAGCCCGGTACCCCACGCCGACGTCGTGACCACGACCACGCACAAGACGCTGAGGGGTCCCCGAGGGGGACTCGTGCTGTGCCGCGGGGAACACGCCAGGGTCATCGACCGCATGGTCTTCCCGTTCATTCAGGGTGGCCCCCTGATGCACGTGATCGCGGCCAAGGCGGTCGCGCTGGGCGAGGCGCTTTCACCCGCCTTCGCGGAGTACGGCCGGCGGGTGGTCGAGAACGCGCGCATCCTTGCGCAAGCAATGCTGGAGCGCGGCGTGCGCCTGGTCTCGGGGGGGACCGACACCCATCTCGTCCTGGTCGATCTCAGTGACGACGACCTGACCGGAAGGGACGCGGAGACGGCCCTGGAACGCGCGGGCATCACCGTCAACAAGAACACGGTTCCGGGGGAGACCCGGTCGCCCTTCGTGACTTCCGGACTGCGGATCGGGACTCCGGCGATCACGACCCGGGGGATGGGCCCGTCGCAGATGAGGCTGATCGGCGGTTGGATCGCCGACATCCTGGAGCGGCCTGCCGACGAGGATGCCGCCGACCGGATCCGGCGGCAGGTGGGCGAGTTGTGTGCGGCCTACCCACTCTACGGTGAACTGGCGGCTCCCGTCTGACCGTGTGAGATTGTGAGTGTATGAGTACCTGCAATTCCTTCGACGATGCCGCGGCACTCCAGCTGCCGACGCTCCGCTTCCATCGCCGCGCGTACGATTTTCTTCTGGACGCGCTCCACGACGTGATTTCGGGCCTCACCGAGCGCCGGCACATCTCCGGCCGCGAATTGGCGGATGGCGTGCGAAGACTGGCGCTGAAGCGCTTCGGCCCCATGGCCCGCACCGTACTCGAGCACTGGGGAATCCGCTCGACCGAAGACGTGGGCGAGATGGTCTTCGCCCTCGTCGACATGGGGGTCCTGGTGAAGCACACCGACGACCGGCCCGAGGACTTCGCGGCGGTCTTCGATTTCGAGGAGGCCTTCGACCGCGACTATCCCTGGACCGTATATCCCTGGAAGGTGGCGACGGTGTGCCCCTGGACCCTGGTTACCGCAGCGGATTAGGGCTCCAGGTGGCTTTTTTTCCCCAAGAGGATCGTAAAGCTGGCATACGGGCGGATTTCCTGATAGCTTCCGCCCCCGAGCAACTTGCGAGACGATCGGCTCGAGGGACGACCGACGGACCGCAAATCACCCATGCAGGCGACCTTACGAGGGTCGACCTAATCGGCCAATAAAGAGGGTTTGATGAACACGGTGGACGAGAACGGCTTTGCCGGATGCATGAAGTGTAACGACGGCGTTCTGCTACCCATGTCCGACTACGGACGGGACGGAGCCCCGATCCGATACAAGGCCTGGGTTTGTTCGAACCCGGACTGTGGATTCAATATCCGCATCGACAACGGGGAGATCACCTTCGGGCGGTCGATCGGGCAGAGCTACAAGTAGCCGTGGCCCCGGGCAGCCTGACCGGGCCGTTCGGGAAACCCGACACGCGGGCGCCGACGGCGGAACAGGCGGCCCGGTTCGACCATGACGCCATCGTCCAGCGCGGCGTGCCCGAGGCGGCCCTCATGGAGAACGCGGGGCGCCAGGCCGCGCTGATTGTCGAACATCTGTTCCCGGGAGGGCGGGTGGTGGCTCTGGTGGGCTCGGGGAACAACGGGGGTGATGCCCTCGTGTGCCTGAGGGCCCTCGCCGCGTGGGGCCGTCCCGTTACCGCGATCGTCATCGGAAAGCGTCCCTCCTCCGACCCGGTCCTGCACGGGTGGGTGCTGCCGAGGTTCGAGTTCGATCCTGCCGAGCCGGGGGCGACCGAGGGTCTGGCGCGCATTCTCGCAGGTGCCCGGGTCACCGTCGACGGATTGCTGGGTACGGGAATCCGCGGCGCCCCGCGCGCGAAGCATGCCGCGGCGATCCGCGCCGCCAACGAGGCGCCGGGGGCGGTCGTCTCGCTCGACGCGCCCTCGGGAGTCGACTGCACCACGGGATGCGTGCCGGGAACCGCGGTGCGCGCGGATGTTACCGTAGCCTTCGGGTGGCCGAAGCTGGGTACACTGCTCCACCCGGGGCGGGAGTGGAGCGGGAGGATCGTGGCTGTGGAGATCGGGTTCCCGCCGGACGGAACGGAGGCGTGGGCGCGCCTGGTCACTCCCGGGTGGGCGTCGGAGGTGCTGCCGCGCCGACCTGCCGCCACGCACAAGAACGATGTGGGCGCGCTGGCGGTCGTGGCCGGATCCGCGATGCACGGCGCGGCGATTCTGGCCGCCCGTTCCGCTTTCCGGTGTGGTGCGGGGCTGGTGCGGGTGTGCGCGTCGGCATCGGCCCGGGAGGTGATTGCCGAGGTTCCCGAGGCGCTGTTCGTGGACGCCGGGGACGAGGGTGCCCTGAGGATGGCCGTGGAGCGGAGCGACGCGGTTGCCGTCGGCCCGGGTCTGGGTACCGAAGAGGGGGCGAGGCGTCAGTTGGGGGTCGTACTGGATGCCCTGAGTTCACGGCCCGCGGTGATCGACGCGGACGCGTTGACGCTCCTGGCCGAGGGGGAGGGCGGACACATCGACACCTCCGGGGAGACCGGGATCGTGGTCACGCCGCACCCCGGCGAGATGGCCCGTCTGGCGGCGGGCACCGTGGCGGAGGTGCAGGGGGACAGGGTCGGGGTGGCCCGGCGGTTCGCGGCGTCTCGGGGCGTGGTGACCCTCCTCAAGGGAGTGCCTTCCCTGGTGGCCGCACCGGGGGGCGGGCTGATGGTCAGCGTGCAGGAGAATCCTTCGGAGCTGGCGGTTGCGGGAATGGGCGATGTTCTCACCGGGGCGGTCGGCTCGTTTCTGGCGCAGGGTGTCGAGCCCTTCCCGGCCGCGGGTCTGGCCCTGCATGTCACGGGGCGGGCGGCATCCCGCGCGGGACTGGGGGCGGCGCTCACCCCGTCGGACGTCGTGGAGGCGATACCTCCGGCGCTGGCGGAGCGCGGCCACGGCGCCGCCGGTCTCCCGTTCCCCTTCGTCGGCTTCGATCAGCGACCGCCCGGGTGAGGGGCGTTGAACGAGGCCGAACTCGTCCGGCGCCTGATCGCCATCGGCTGGAGGGGCAGCCGGGCGGTGAGGGTGGGCCCGGGCGACGACGCCGCCCTCGTTCGCGGCGGCATGGTCATCTCCACCGACCTGGCCGTCGAGGGCGTGCACTTCCGGCTTGACTGGATCGGTGCGGAGGAGGCCGGATTCCGGGC
>CAZTOF010000552.1:0-1934 GCA_964615515.1 uncultured Gemmatimonadaceae bacterium | reverse complement strand
GGTGGAGGGGGCGCGCTGCGTTGCCGGTTCCCGCGACGGAGGGCGCCGCGGGCCTCGCCCCGAGGCCCGCGAGCCCCGCCAGCGCCACGAGGGCGCCCTTCGTCCCGCCGGTGACGAAATCGCGCCGTATCAAGGGCGCCGCCCTTCGTCCCCACCCGCCGAACCCCGCAAGGAAGGCTCACCGGCGCGCTGCAACCGGCCCGGACCGATCCCGCCGGCGCGCAGGATCTTCGCCTGCTGGCGCGACTGCTCGCGGTGCACGAGTTCGGTGACCGCGTCCAGGTGTTCGGCCATCGCCGCGTAGTCGTCGCCGGGGAAACCGTCGGCTTCGGCGGGGTCCAGGGCTTCGCGGAGTCCGCGGACCTCGCGCCGGGCCTTCTCGACGGCGCGGCGCAGTCTGGCCAGCGCTCTGCGGGTCTCCGCTTCCGGGGTCTTCATGCCATGAAGGATGGCGCCGGGCCCGGGGCGTTGCAACGGCGATATGGGACTGGTGGGAGGGGCGCGCGAGGGGATCATGCCAATGACCCCGCATTCGCGCGGGGTGCTGTGGACCGGTGAGGCTACCGGCGGTCGGGCGGGTCGTGCTGTTCCGCGCCGATCCGGCTCAGGACCGGTCGGCGTGACGATGCACCCGGTACCCCTTCACCGTTTCGGCGCCAGTGACCGGGTCGGTGTGCACCCCTACCACAATGTCCCCGATCCACTTGACCGTCGGCGTCGGCAGCGGAATCTCGAGGGTGCCCAGCCAGCGTCCTTCTCGATCGTACACGCTCCACTCGCTGGTGCTGTCCTTCCTCTTGTCCATCGTCCAAAGGTATCCGGCCGAATCCACCCGGAACATATCGATGGGGTCATGGAATCGCCTCGGCAGCGCGGCCACCGCTCGTTTCCAGGCGGACCATTCAAATTGTGGATTCCTGCCTACCGTTTCCCCGATCTTTTCGTCGAGTTCCTTCGATGTGATGGGAATCGGATCGGCGCTGCGCCGAATGATCCGTTGCAGGACCCCGTTCGCCGAAAACTGATGAACCTCGTATCGGTCGCCGGGTGCAACGTACACCGACAACGGGTTTCCCCCTCCGGCAATTATCGACCTGCTCGGGAAGGGCACCATCACGGGGGAAGGAACGGGTATCGCCAACAGCTCGACACCATCCCACCAACCGAACCAATGCGCGGCGTACGACGAGTCGATCCTCACGTACGCTACAGGAGGCTGGTAGACGCCCTTTTTCGGGGGTTCCCAGTCAAGCCGGTCGACTTCGACAAGAAAGGACCCGTCGAGAAAGGGAACGGCCACCGACTCACTCAACGCCTCGTTGGCGGCCAACGTGGCCTCGACCACGGCACCGAAGTCGATGCGCCGATGCTTCAGCAGATTCCCATCCGGATCAAAGTAGCTGACCGGGCCGAACATTCGGTCCCACACCACGATCGTGTCGCCCTTCAGGACCTGCAAGTGTATTGCGTAGGAAAACTCGCCGGGACCCTGGCCCTCCCGCCCAAACGCGGCGGACAGCTCTCCCGACGACTCGAAAACCAGCACCTTCCTCTCGCCATAGGGGGATAGCATGGCCACCCGGCCGTCCGAGAGCGGTGCGGCTCCCCGGACGCCCCATACGAGGTGGGAGGCGCTCGCGGAATCCGACGCCGTGTCGTATCCTCCGATGGCGAATTCCGGTTCGGGGTCCACGGTCCAGAACTCGGTGGAGTCCCACTCGGGGGCGTGGTTCCAGACAATCTCGATTCCTGCCGAGTCTCGTATTTCCACGGCTGGGCGTGGATACCGTTCGGCAGGGCGGTCGCAGGTGGCTGCGGCGAAGACCGAAAGGAGAACGATGAGCCACCGGTGCGTGATATGCTCAGCGTGCGGATGCACCGTCTCTCTCTCGAGGTCCTCGCCGGGGGGCGGCACCATGGGGGCCCTCAAGGGG
>CAZTOF010000551.1:0-1862 GCA_964615515.1 uncultured Gemmatimonadaceae bacterium | reverse complement strand
TCCCGGCCGCCGCCCGGCTCAGTCCCCCCCGGCCAACGCCCCGGCCAACCGTCCCGAGATCTCCCGCAGCCGCAGCCACTCTTGGTAGAAGAACGGCAGCAGCATCATCGATTCCATGAACTGGAACACGTACATCACCAGGGCGAAGATCGCGCCGTACTCCGCCGTCGCCCTTACGGCGGCGCCCACGGCGAAGACCAGCAGCGCGACCATGAAGACCCAGTTGATCCCGAAGTTGGCCGCCTCCAGGTCGGAAAGACGGATGTTCCAGCGCATCATGGCGCGCAGGTGCTCGCCCAGCCGGGCGGCATCGCCGCTGTCGACGGCGTCGACCTGGCGTTCGTGTTCGTCGTTGAGGCCCTGGTTGTACCGGGTCGTTAGCCTGCCGGTGAGGGCGTAGAGGACGACGGTTGCGACGGCGGCCGCGAAACACCCCAGGAAGACGGGGAAGTTGAGCGTTGCGACGATCAGCATGGTGCCGCCGAGCCCGAGCACGCTGTTGATGAGTTCGGGCAGCGAGTTCTCGAAGAACTCCACGATCTCCTTGAGCATCCCCAGGCGCGCCGTCCGGGTGGAGGTGCTCGTCCCCTCCGCCGCCTCCACCATCTCTTCGCCCAGAGTGGCGTAGATCCCCGCGTAGGCCCGGCTGTCCACCAGGCGGCGGACCACCGCGATTCCCATGGTGACGACGCCGAGGATGGCGAGCTCGTACAGTCCCCGCGCCGAACTCGCGAGGACGCTGTCGATGGCGCGGCCGATGACGAGCGGGAAGAGGATCCACCCGGCGGCTTCGAGGACGACAAGAGAGAGGGTGAGCGCGAAACGTCCTGCGAAACGTTTCAGGAGTGTGTGCATTCGGACTCGGCCGGGCCGGTTGTCCCCGGCGTCGCTGGATCTGGTGAGTGCGGGGGTTTACCCCGAGTCACCAATGGGTATGCACTGGAGATCGTCCGGCAAGGGCCGACGGCCGGTGGGGCCCGGCAGATGGCTGGCCGGGCTCGGGACGAAGCGGGCGTGGCCCCGCCCGCCTGCGAAAGGATTCCCTGCAAGGGACCACTACAGCTGGAAGTTCCGCTGGTTGCTCCGGTGTCCCTTCTGGTGGACAGCCCGCGTCGCCGCCGGGGACTGCTCCACGTGCTGATTGTCACGGGGTTGGACCAGCTCCTCGCGATCGGCCGAGGTGGGATCCGGCTGCGCGGCACTCGATTCGATGACCTGGCCCGCGCCCAGAATCAGCCCCATGGAAGTTGCGAGCCCCAGCGTCGTGAACCGCCGGTTCCAACGTTGTCTCAATCGTACCGTTCTCATTGTTCCTTCCTCTCTCGTCTCCCGCCGGGGGCTGTCCCCGGCGACGCTGACGAATATTCAGCAAGAACCGTGCCACAATTCTCCCGGACGCCTGCTGCTTGCGGTCCTCATGGTTGTGGATGCTCCCGGACGGGCCGAAGGTTGCATGTGGCGGGCCCAATCGTCCGTTTGCGTCCGGAGGTCGCTGGTGGCGGCCCCCATCCTCCGTGCTTCCGTTATCTTCGTGGCCGATGCAAGCGGGGCGCGGCGAGCTGGCCGTGCACTTCACCGTCCTCACAGGGGAACGAGTCGATGGCCCGGATGCCGCAGGGAGTTCGCCGCCGTGCCCGTCCAGTCGCCCGCGGCACGCGGGGCCGGGCCGGGCTGAACCACGTACCGCTGATCGCGATCGCCACCGGGGCCGTCGCGCTCGCGCCCCTCCCCGCCGCGCCCCAGTCCGGACCCGGCGGCCCCGATGACGCGGACACAGCCGGGGGGATCACCCTGGTCGAGGGAATCCGGGTCGGCCACTTCACCTACCCGGACGATCCCACGGGCTGCACGGTCGTGATCGC
>CAZTOF010000550.1:0-1904 GCA_964615515.1 uncultured Gemmatimonadaceae bacterium | reverse complement strand
CCCGTAATCCCCACCCTCAAGAACGACTTCGCCAACGCCTCCAACCTGTTGGCCGACCCTCCGTCGGATATCCACGTGACCCTGGCCATGACCTTTCCCGATCTCGCGAGGCCGGAGACGATCCTTCCGGGCATGGACCTGCTCGAGGCGGAGTACCCGGGGATGTTCAACTGGGTGGGCGAGGTCAACCTGGTCAAGCAGGCGCTCTTCGGGAATGGACACGAGCCCGTGCCGCTGGCCACGATCGCGAAGTGGGAACCCTTCATGGAGCGTCTGCGGGATCGCGGCATCCCCATCGCCATCCACTCCGATCTCGGCAACGACGATGAACCGACCCGCTACCTCCCCTTGATGGAGGAGGTGCTCGACCGCTATCCGGACAACAGGATCGTGTGGATGCACATGGGGCTGTCGCTGGAGCTCACCAGGATGCCCGCCGCCGAACACATCCGTCTCATGAAGTCGATGCTGGACCGGTATCCGAACCTCATGCTCGACATCGCGTGGCGCATCATCGACGACAACTACTTCTCACTGGAAGAGAACCAGCCGCTGTACGTCGACTTCCTGAACGAGTACTCGGACCGGATTCTGCCCGGGACCGATTTCCTGGCATCGTCGAACAAGGACTTCGATGTCTACAGGAGCGAGTTGGAGGTCACCGGCCGCATCAACCGGTTCCTGAGCGACGAGGCCTTCCGCAACATCGCCCTGGGGCAGAACTACTTCCGGCTGATGGGGATGACACCGCAGTACACCGCGCTGCAGGTCTGCGGAGCGGGGGGTTGACTTTGTCCACGGACTCCCGGCCATCAGCCCGTCCAGCGTCCCCGCCGTCAGCAATCGGTCATCCGGGTCCCCGAAATCACGTCGATGCCGTGTCCGCCGTGGGCGGGCCCTGCGGCTTCAGGAGCATTCTCGACCTGCACTTCCGCACGCTGCGAAATCCCGAGTAGGCGGAATACCCGAGAGCGCCGCCGAGGACCGCGCCGAATCTCACGCGGTCCCCGTCGGAGCTGGTGGCCGCCACGAACAGGAGGGTTCCGGCGCCGATGGCATCCGCGAAAGGCAGGGTTCTGTCGATGGTGCACGCCCCCGCGGGTAGCGGCTGGTCGACCGGGATGAAGTCAGGCGGACCGTCCACGAGCGCCAGCGAGCAACCGGACGCGAGGGTCAGGGTGCCGGCCAGCAGCAGTCTGGCTGCCTGTGGAAACATGCGGTCATCTCCTTTTCGGTTGATTGGCCCGGTGCCGATCATCCGGCCCTGGCAACCTCTCCGGTCTCTGCCTACCGGAAAAGTGGCGATGAACCACCATTGATTGTCAAATCGCCGGCAGAACGGCAGTCCGTTGGGAAATCGGCGTGATGAGAATTTCTTCCACGGCTTGCGGCAATTGCCGGGGATGTGGAACGAATCGCAATCTTGCGATTACGGGTTTTGTTCGGTATCGTTCCCGGCCCATGACCACTCTACCGAAGACGAAGCGGGACACCACCGAAGCGCTCCGCCGGGCGATCCGGGAAATCGAGGAACCCCGATCGCCGGACTGGCCGCCTCTGTCTCTGGGTGTTTCCGAAATCGACCGGGCCCTCCCGGGCGGGGGCCTGCGCCCGGGCTGTATCCACGAAGTGGAGGGCGACGAGGCCGCCACCGGTTTCTGTGCCGCCCTGCTCGCGCGGACCGGGGGGCCCGGAGGCCGCAGGGGAGCAGCGGGAGGTTCCCTGCTGTGGCTCGCCCGGGGAAACGACCTGTATGCGCCCGGCCTTGTACGCTACGGAATCGGGGCGGGACAGCTGCTGGTCGTTTCGGGGCTCAGCCGCCGGGCCGACATGCTGTGGGCCATGGAGGAGGCGCTCCGCTGCCGCGCGCTCGCGGGGGTGGTGGCCGAGGCGGAGGCAATCGG
>CAZTOF010000549.1:0-3099 GCA_964615515.1 uncultured Gemmatimonadaceae bacterium | reverse complement strand
GCATCGGGGGAAGGGTCGTCGGCAGCCTCACTCCCGCCCCTCTCAGCTTCGCTCCCCGCTTTCATAGCCGCCCCGTCCCCCCACTTGTGAGGTTCGACTGCCACTCCTACCTCCTATTCCGGTGGGCGAATGTCGAAGGCTTGTTGACGGACGGACGGCGCGGGATAGGGGACCACGGTGACGCTGGAACGAACCGAACCTGTTGGACGCCGGCCTCTCCGCGTGCGGCGCGGGGCGGTGCTGTCTGTTTCAGCCCTTCTGCTCTCCTGCGGCGACAATTCGACGGGACCCCCGCCCCCTTCGCCTCCCGAAGTGCCTCGGCCCGCTTCCGTCCGGCTTTCCCCAGCCTCGGCGAGACTCTCGGCGCTGGGCGAGACGGTGCAGTTGATGGCCGAGGTACGAGACCAGCACGGGAGCCCGATGGCCGGCGCGACCGTGATCTGGACGAGCAGCGACGACGCGGTCGTGAAGGTCGGCGCTTCGGGATTGGCTCATGCCGTGGATAACGGCGAGGCGACCGTGAGGGCGTCGGTCGGTGCATCCGCCTTCGGGACGGCGCGCATCACGGTGCATCAAGTGGCGAGCGCGGTGTCCGTCACCCCGGTGGCCGACACACTGGTGGCTGGCGATACCCTGCGGCTCGCGGCCGAGGCATTCGATGCGAACGGCCACCCGGTGTCGCGAGCGGCGTTCTCCTGGGCATCGGAGGACCCCCTGGTCGCGACGGTGGACAATCTGGGATTGGTGACGGCCGTCAGTCCCGGTGGAGCCGCTATCGCCGCGACGTCCAGCGACGCCAGCGGGCACATGGAGCTTCTGGTCATCGCGCCGGCACCGAGCGCGATCGATGTCAGGCCTCCCATGGTGGCCCTTACAGCCTTGAGCGACACCGTTTGGCTCACGGCCATTGTGTTGGACCAGTTGGGGCGGGTCCTGGAGGACGCGCCGCTTTCCTGGGCGAGCGCCGACGAGACGGTGGTGACGGTGGACTCGGGCGGGCTCGTCACTGCCGCGGGGGAGGGTACGACCAGGGTCACGGCTACATCGGGCGAAGCCTCCGCCTTCGCGGCCGTCACCGTCATGCAGGTCGTGGGCTCGGTGGTCGTGACGCCGGCCGCCGACACGCTGCTGGTGGGCGACACGCTCCGCCTGGTGCCGGAGGCGTTCGATGTGAACGCCCACCCGGTAGCGGGAGCGGCGTTCTCCTGGTCTTCGAGCGACCCTGCCGTGGCGACGGTGGACACCGCCGGGCTGCTGACGGGGGTGCGCCCCGGCGGGGCCACGATCACCGCGACTTCCGGCGGCACCGGCGGGCACATGGAACTTCTCGTGAGCGCCCCGGTTCCGACGACGATCCAGGTGCGCCCCGATTCGGTGCGCCTGGAGGCGCTGGGCGACACCGTCCGGCTCTCGGCCGAACTCTACGACCAACTTGGACGCGCGATCGAAGGCGCGGGGGTCTCCTGGTCGAGTGGCGACGAAGCCGTGGCGATCGTGGACTCGGTCGGACTCGTTGTGGCCACGGGAGTGGGTACAACGAGAGTTGCGGCCTCGGCCGGCGCGGCCTCGGGGGTGGCTGCGGTATCGGTGATGCAGGTAGTGGATTCCGTCATCGTGTCCCCGGCGATCGATACGATCGCGCCCGGCGAGACGCTGCGCCTGTCGGCGGAGGCGTTCGACGCGAACGCACGAGTCGTGGCCGGGGCCGCGTTCTCCTGGTCCTCCAGCGACCCCTCCGTGGCCACGGTGGACTCTCAGGGACTCGTCACGGGGGCGAGTGCCGGTCAAGCGACGATCAACGCCGCTTCCGGTGGCGTAAGCGGTCGCGCGGAAGTGCTGGTCATCGTGCCGGCTCCCGTCGCGGTCGAGATGGTACCCGATACGCTGGCGTTCACGGCGCTGGACGATACGAGCCGACTTGTGGCGGTCGTCCTCGACCAGCGGGGGCGGGTCATCGAAGAAGCGAACGTCTCATGGTCGAGTAGCGATGAGTCCGTCGCCACGGTGAACCGGACCGGACTTGTTTCCGCGCTTGGCGTGGGCAGGGCACGGGTCACGGCTACCTCGGGCGCAGCCTCCAGGGCGGCGGCCGTGTCGGTGGTGCAGGTCGCTCATTCAGTCGTCGTGTCGCCGGCCTCGGCCGCGGTCTCGCCTGGCGATACCGTCCGCCTGACGGCGTCGGCGTTCGATGCCAACGGGCACATGATGGTGGCAGAATTCTCGTGGTCGTCGAACCATCCGCGGGTGGCGAGCGTGGACCCCCGCGGACTGGTTCGAAGTGTCGACGAGGGCGTTGCCACGATTTCAGCGCTGGCGGGGGACGCGCGGGGAACCTCGCAGATCGCAGTCGGCAACGCGGACCGCGCGGCGCTCGTGGCGCTCTACGAGGCCACGGACGGACCGAACTGGTCCCGCAGCGACAACTGGCTGACCGACGCGCCCCTGGCGGAGTGGTTCGGAGTGACGGTGAATGCCGCTGGGCGCGTTTCTCGCGTCGAACTCCGCCGGAACAACGTCAGCGGCCACATCCCGCCGGAACTCGGTACCCTCGGAGCCCTTGAGGTCCTGGGGCTCCCCCAGAATGAACTCACCGGGCGCATCCCGCCGGAACTCGAGAGGCTCTCACGATTGACGCAACTGGACTTTTTCGGGAACCAACTCTCAGGCGCTATCCCACCTCAACTCGGAAACCTCACCAGCCTGGAGACACTGTCTCTCGGCGCCAACCGACTCACCGGCGCGATCCCGCCCCAACTCGGGAACCTCGGCAGTCTGGAGGAGCTCGACCTCCTGGACAATGAACTCACTGGCCCGATCCTGTCTCAACTCGGAAGCCTCGAGAATCTGACGTCTCTCAGGCTCAGGGGAAACGAGCTCACGGGTACGATTCCACCGGAACTTGGCGACCTCCCGCGACTGCGGCGACTGAATCTGGCGGTCAATCGCCTGACCGGCGCAATCCCGCCGGAACTCGCCACGCATCTTCCCGAGTAGTCCGCTAGGGTCTACTTAGTTGGGTATAACACGTTACTGTACAACGTGTTCTGTAGGATACGCAGCCTCCGGTCGTCCCTTGCCGTCCATCGCCATCCCGTGTAT
>CAZTOF010000548.1:0-2872 GCA_964615515.1 uncultured Gemmatimonadaceae bacterium | reverse complement strand
GCCCACCGGCCTACGCGGCAAGTCCGACCTGGCGGTCAGTCCCGCCGACCCCGACCGCGTCTACGTCCTCATCGAGGCGCCGGCCGACACCGGCGGCGTGTACCGCTCCGACGACCGGGGCGCCACCTGGCGCCAGGTCACCGACTTCCAGCCCATCCGCAACCGGCCCTTCTACTACACCAACCTGGAGGGCCATCCCACCGATCCCGACATCCTGTGGGGGATGGCCGAGGGCCACTGGATGAGCATCGACGGCGGCCGCAACTGGATGCGGCGCCCCACCCCCCACGGCGACAACCACGACCTCTGGATCAACCCGGACGACCCGGACATCATGATCCAGTCGAACGACGGCGGCGCCAACGTCTCGATCGACGGGGGGGAGACCTGGTCCACCCAGCTGAACCAGCCCACCGCCGAGCTCTACCAGGTGGACGTCTCGGACGACTTCCCCTACCGCCTCTACGCAGGCCAGCAGGACAACTCGACCGTTTCGGTGCCGAGCCTGCCGGAACGCTGGGAGCCCGGCGGCCCCCGGTCCGCCTGGGAGGCCCACGGCGGCTGCGAGACCGGCCCCGTCGTGCCCAAGCCCGGCGATCCGGACATCGTCTACGCCAACTGCAAGGGCCGCTTCGGCGTCTACAACCGGCGCACCGGCCAGGAAATGCAGTACTACGTCGGCTTCGCCAACCTGTACGGGCACAACCCCCGCGACCTGGAGTACCGCTTCCAGCGCGTCGTGCCCGTGCACGTCTCGCCCCACGACCCGAACAGGGTCTACCACGGCTCGCAGTACGTGCACGTCACCACCGACGGGGGCCTGAGCTGGAAGACCATCTCGCCCGACCTCACCGCCTTCACCCCCGAAACCCAGGTCGTCTCGGGGCACCCCATCACCCTCGACGTCACCGGCGAGGAGCACTTCGCGGCCCTCTACGACATCCAGGAGTCGGTGCTCGAGCCCGGCGTGATCTGGGCGGGCGCCAACGACGGCCCCGTGCACGTCACCCGCGACGGCGGCACCACCTGGACCGACGTGACGCCCCCCGGGACCGGCCCGCACGGGCGCGTCCAGAACATCGAGGTGTCCCGTCACGACCCCGCCAAGGCCTACGTGGCCATTCTCCGCTACCAGCTCGGCGACTTCGCGCCGTACGCCTACCGCACGGGGGACTACGGCGCGACCTGGAAGCGCATCACGACCGGCCTCAACGGGGTGCCCGTCGACCATCCCGTGCGCGTGGTTCGCGAGGACCCGGGCCGCGAGGGCCTGCTCTACCTGGGCACCGAGTTCGGGATGTTCATCTCGTTCGACGACGGCGACTCGTGGCAGCCCTTCCAGCTCAACCTTCCGGTGACGCCCGTCACGGACATCAAGGTTGTGCAGGGGGACCTGGTGTTGTCGACAATGGGCCGGGGTTTCTGGATCATGGACAACCTCACGCCGCTGCATGAACTCAGCGACCGTGTAGCCGGCGCTAGCGCACACTTCTACGATGTGCGCGACGCGTACAGGCTGCGCTACCGGCGCGGCTTCGGGGCCCGCGACGCGTCGCGGCCGAGCTATCCGCGGGCGGGGGCCAACATCGACTACACCCTTGCCGAGGATCCGGACGGCCCGGTCACCCTGGACATCCTGGACGCCGAGGGCCACCTGGTCCGCTCGTTCTCGAGCGAGGGGCCCGGTGAGTACGTCATGCCGGCCGAGCCCGGCATGCGCGAGTGGGGCCTGGAGCGTTTCGGCACCCCGCGCCTGCCGGGTGGCGCCGGCACGCACCGCTTCACCTGGGACCTCTCCCACGCGGGTCCCTGGGACCCCAACCCGGCACGGTCCGGGCGCGGCGGTCCCATGGTGCCGCCCGGGACCTACACGGCGGTGCTCTCGGCCGGGTTCTGGAGCGCCACTCACACCTTCGAGGTCATGCTCGACCCGCGCGTCGCCGCCGAGGGGATCGACGAGGGGGTTGTGCGGCGCCAGGTGGAGTTCGCGCTCGAGGTGCGCGACGCGCTCAGCGAGGCCAGGGTGGCCGCGCACCGGATCGAGGAGGTGCGGGAGTTGGGCGGCGGCAGCCTGGCGGCCGAGATCGAGGCGGTCGAGCGCGAGCTGGTCAGCGAGCCGCGCCGCTACTCGCGTCCCATGCTGATCGACCAGCTCCGCTACCTGTACGGCAACCTGATCCGCGCTGACCAGGAACCGGGCGAAGACGCGGTGCGGCGCTACGATCAGCTGAACTCGGCGCTGCAGGGGCATATCCGCACGCTGGAGCAGGTGCTCGGGGCGAACGTTTCGGAAGACGGGGGCTGACCCGTGGATCTGGGACTCAGGAACAAGGTTGCGGTGGTCACCGGAGGCAGCCGCGGGCTGGGGTACTACAGCGCGCGGGCCCTGGCGGCGGAAGGGGCGCGTCTCGCGATCTGTGCGCGGGGTGAAGAGGGGCTGAGAGCCGCGGCCGCCACGCTCCGGGACGCGGGCGCCGAGGTGCTTCCGGTCGTCTGCGACATCGCCGCCGCGGACGGTGCGGACACGCTGCTGGGCGCGGTGCGCGACCGCTACGGCGGTCTCGACATCCTGGTCAACAACGTGGGCGGCAACCGGCGCGGCAAGTTCGAGGAGACCACCGACCGCGACTGGCTCGACATCATCGAGCTGAACGTGCTGGCGGGGTTCCGGGCCAGCCGGGGCGCGATCCCGATCATGCGGGAGCGGGGCGGCGGCGCGATCGTCTTCTTGTCGTCGGTCTTCGGGCGCGAGAAGGGCGGGCCGGGGCTCTCGATCTACAACACGACCAAGACGGCGCTGATCTCGGCCGCCGGAATCATGGCGCTGGAACTGGCCAAGGACGGCATTCGGGTGAACTGCGTGGCCCCGGGG
>CAZTOF010000547.1:0-3214 GCA_964615515.1 uncultured Gemmatimonadaceae bacterium | reverse complement strand
GACGAGAACTGGCGCCAGCTCACCACCGAGCACTTCGTCGTCACCTATCCGGACGGCCTCGCGGAGCTGGCCACCCGCGCGGCCGCCAGCGCCGAGCGCGCCTACGCCCTTCTCTCCGACCGCTTCGTCGAGTCCCCGGGGGGCCGGGTCCAGCTCCTGCTCAGCGATCACGCCGACTTCTCCAACGGCCTGGCCACGCCGTTCCCGTACAACCGGATCACCGTCCTGGTGCGCCCGCCCATGAGCGGCGGCAGCCTCTCGTACTTCGACGACTGGCTGGAGCTGGTCATCACCCACGAGCTGGTGCACACCTTCCACCTCGACATGACCGGGTGGATCGGGCGCGTGATCCGGACGTTCTTCGGCAGACCTCCCGGGACATGGCCCGTCTTCCCCTCCGGTTCGTCGCCCTCCTGGGTGCTCGAGGGGCTGGCCACCTACTTCGAGTCGGAACTCACGGGGGCGGGGCGCGTCAAGGGCACCTGGCAGGACATGGTGCTTCGCACCGCCGCCCTGGAGGGCTCGTTCGACGAGCTGGACCAGGTGTCGGGGGACTCGCCGGTATGGCCGGGCGGAAACCGCCACTATGTCTACGGCGCCCACTACATGGACCACATGGCCGGCGCGCACGGCGAGGAGGCCCTCGGCGACTTTGCCCGCTCGGTGGCGGGGCTGGTGATCCCCTACAGGATGAGCGCGGCCGCGGGCGACGCCTTCGGGACCGGGCTCGGCGAGAGCTGGGAGGCGTGGCGCCGCGAGACGACGGAGGAATACGAGGCCCTGGCGGCCCGGGTCGCAAAATCCGCTCCCTTGACGGACGGCGAAACGGTGGAGGCGGCGGGCCGCCTTGCCCGGCAGCCCATGGTGTCGCCGGACGGAGAGACGCTGGCCTTCGCCCGGGCGGACGGAGTCGACGCCTCGCAGATTCGCGTGTCCCGGCCCGACGGCGCCGATTCCCGCCGCCTCACCCGGATCAACGGGACGGAAGGCAGCCTGTCCTGGGGACCGGACGGCTCGCTGGTGTTTGCGCAGTTCGAGTTCACCGATCCGTACCGCCTCACGAGCGACCTCTACCGGGTCGCGCCCGGCGGGTCGGTGAGCCGTCTGACGCGGGGGCGCCGCCTCACCTCCGCCGATGTCGCGCCGGACGGGGAACGGGCCATCGCCGTGCAGGAGGGCGGCGGCACCAACGCGCTCGTGATGGTCGACCTGGGCACGGGCGAGGTCACGCCGCTCACCGACTCCGACCCGAACACGCACTGGGCCTTCCCGCGCTGGTCGCCCGACGGGAGCCGCATCGCCGCGGTGCGCTGGACCCGCCCGGCCATGATGGACATCGTCGTCCTGGACCCCGGCGGCACCGTGACCACCGAGGTGACCCGCGACCGCGCCGTGGACACGACCCCGTTCTGGACCCCCGACGGCGCCGCCCTGGTGTGGTCGTCGGACCGCACCGGGATCCCCAACATCTTCGCCGCGACGGTCCCGGCGGATGGGGAACCCGAAGTCCGGCAGGTGACGAACGTGCTCGGCGGGGCCACCCACCCGTCGGTGGACCGCCGGAGCCGCTGGATCCACTTCTCCTCCTATCACCGGGACGGGTGGCACATCGAGCGGATCCCCTTCGCGCCGGAGGAGTGGTTCTCGCCGCAGCCCACGCACGAACGGTTCGCCGAAGCGCCGACTCCGGCGACCGCGGCCACTGGCATCGGCGGCACCGACGGGAACTACCGGGCCCTGCCCACGCTGCGTCCCTACTTCTGGCGGCCGCTGTTCAGGGCCAGGGAGCAGTCGCTGAGCATCCGGGACACTTTGTACTACACGGTCCTGCAGCCGTTCATCGGGTTGACGACCGAGGGCGAGGACCTCGTCGGACGACACAACTTCTCGCTCAACGCGTACGTCTCCATCGACGGGAAGCGCTTCACGGGCGACTTCGGATACGGCTACTACGGATTGGGCAACCCGGTGCTGGGATTCTCGGGCGGCCAGAGCCACGACGCCTGGTCCCGTGCCATTCCCGTTCGCGTCTCCGCGGACGAAGTACTCGAGTTCTTCGTGGTGGAGCGGGAACGCTGGACTACGCTGTCGGCTTCGTTCCGGAGAAACCGCTACAGGAGCGCGACCGCGCTCTCGCTCAGCGGCAGCGTGGTGCGCGAGAACCTGTCGCTGCAGGATCATCAGGGGAACCCGGGTCCGTCGGAACGGATCCTGGATCACTTCCGCGAGAGCACAGCCACCCAGCTGCGGGCCACGCTCTCCGCCTCGACCGCCCAACGGCGGGCCTTTTCCGTCTCGCGCGAAGACGGGGTCAGCGCCTGGGTGAGCGCGCGGACGCGCCGAATGCGGGGACTCGACGCGGACCTCCGGGGCGAACTCTTCCACGACCGGAGCTTCACCGAGGTGACCGGGGAGTTTTCGGCCTACAAGAGCTTCCGCGCCGGGGGGTTCGCGAACCATGTGCTGGCCTTTCGCTTTTCGGCCGGCAAGGGCTACGGGCCCGGGGCCAACCAGTTCCACCTGGACATTGGAGGAGCCGAGGGCACACCGGAGGCCTTGACCGGATTCGGCCTCTTCGGCGGCGCCGCCCGCGACTTCCCCATCCGGGGCTACCCGGAGAATGTGCGCAGCGGACAGACGGCCTGGACCGGGAGCGCCGAGTACCGCTTTCCGATCATGCTCATCGATCGCGGCTTGGGACCGCTCCCCCTCTTCTTCGACCGGTTCCACGGTTCGGTCTTCTTCGACGCGGGGAACGCATGGGGCCCCGAGCTGAACGAGCAGAACTACGACAACCCGCCGCGGGACATGCTGATGAGCGCCGGCGTGGAGGTGTCGCTGATCGTGGCGCCCGTCTACCAGCGCGGACTCACGTTGCGCTTCGGCGCCGGTTTCCCTCTGGTGGAACCCGAGGTCCCGGCGATCGAAAGCGAACCGGTCTTCTACATCCGGCTCGGCAACGCCTTCTAGGAGGGCCGTGGGCGAACCCGCAGGAGTACCGAAACCGGCAAGGCCGACGGGTCGGCGATCCGCCCGCCCCCCGCAACGGCCGCCGATCGCTCCGGTAAAACGCCCGCAGCCGGATCCGATCACCGATCCTTGACCACAATCCATGGGGGCATTAAAGTTCATACCCCCCAACATCTGGTATGTTCCACCAATTCCGGAAGGTGAGTGTCCGATGAATCCGCCGGCCCCGGACCCCCGTCTCTTC
>CAZTOF010000546.1:0-1986 GCA_964615515.1 uncultured Gemmatimonadaceae bacterium | reverse complement strand
GGACGTCATCGAGTCGCACGCGGTGCGCGGCCCCTCGGCGACGATCAAGACGCACCACAACGTGGGCGGCCTCCCCGACGACATGTCCTTCGAACTCGTCGAGCCGCTCCGCGAGCTCTTCAAGGACGAAGTCCGGCGCGTCGGCGAGACCCTCGGCCTCGACCGCGCCTTCATCCGCCGCCACCCCTTCCCCGGTCCCGGCCTCGCCATCCGCGTCCTGGGCCCCGTCTCCGAAGAGCGTCTCCGCATCCTGCGCCTCACCGACGCCATCTACCTCGAGGAGATCGAAGCCGCCGGCCTATATGACGATATCTGGCAAGCCTTTGCAGTGCTGCTTCCGGTCCGGTCCGTGGGGGTCATGGGCGACGGCCGCACCTACGAGAACGTGGTCGCGCTGCGCGCCGTCACCTCGCGCGACGGCATGACCGCCGACTGGTATCCCTTCGAGCCCGAGTTCCTGGCGCGCGTGTCGACGCGCATCATCAACGAGGTCGCGGGCGTCAACCGGGTCACCTACGACATCAGTTCGAAACCCCCGGCCACGATCGAGTGGGAGTGAGGCGGCGGAGCCCCGACGCTGCCGGTGCCCGCACGGTTTGTCCACGGGCTGTAGGGGGATGAGGCCTCCGGGTCCCCGCCAGCCTCACCCCCCACCCCTGTCGTGTCGGGCGGGTTGCGCAACACCTCCATCCGTTTCTCCACATCCTCCCACACCTCCTTCATGAAGTCCACGTCCCCGCCATGGACTTCCGCGAAGCCGAAAAACTCCTCCTCGGTCACGCCCTGCTCGTCCAGCACGCGATCCCGGGTCTCCGGGGAGATGACCTCGCGGCCGGACTCGGTCAGCTCCGCGACCCTGAGCGCCACGTAGGTCTCGATGAAGGCCTCCCGGCTGATCGTCTCCGGGGCGTCCTCGGTGCAGCCGGCGGCGAAGATGAGCGCCGCCGCCAGGAAGCCTGCGCACCGCGTCGTTCCATGGCGCGGCCGCCCGGTCCCCCGCGCCGCCCCGAGCCTCATGCCTCCGACTCCCGCGTCGCCGCCCGCCAGAGCATCCAGCAGAGTCCGGCGAAGGCCAGGGTGCCCACCACCGATGCCAGGTACGGCACGCCGTCCATCCACGCGTGGCCCAGCTGCCAGACCGACGCGGTCTCCGGGTCGCCGGTGAAATACGTCACCGCGTAGATCAACCCACCGATCAGCACGCCCACCAGCGCCGCCCCCGCGATCAGCCCCGAGGCGTAGAGCACGCCCCGCTCCCGCTTCTCGGCCAGCACGCTCACCCCGTCCTCCGTCTCGCCCGCGTCCTCGTAGCGGCGGGTCAGCGCCCTGCGCATCAGGCCGCCCACCAGGATCGGGGTCATCAGCGACACCGGCAGGTAGACGCCCACCGCGAAGGCCAGCGACGGCAGCTTGAAGACGAACTCGACCACCAGCGCGAGCCCGATCCCGATGAACACGAAGGCCCACGGCAGCGAAGCGTTCAGCACCCCGTCGATCACCAGGCTCATCAGCGTGGCCTGGGGCGCCGCGAGGCCGTCCACCACGCCGATCCCGTACGATTCGTTCAGCACGATGAGCACGCCGCCGATCGTGACCGCGCAGGCAAGCACCCCCAGCATCTCGCCCACTTGCATGCGCGCCGGGGTCGCCCCCACCAGGAACCCCGTCTTGAGGTCCTGCGAGGTGTCGCCCGCCGCGGCCGCCGAGATGCACACGACCGCCCCCACCGCCAACACCGCCACCTTGGCTCCGGCGCCGCCGTCGTTCAGCCCCAGCGCCACCCAGATCAGCGAGGTGAGGAGCAGCGCCGCGATCGTCATCCCCGACACCGGGTTCGACGACGACCCGATCAGCCCCACGATCCGGCTCGACACCGTCACGAAGAAGAAGCTGAAGATCACGATCAGGATCGCCCCCAGAAAGTTCACCGGCACGCCCGGCCACAGCCAGAGCGCCACCGCCATCAGCACCGCCAGCCCCATCACC
>CAZTOF010000545.1:0-7196 GCA_964615515.1 uncultured Gemmatimonadaceae bacterium | reverse complement strand
GCGAATTGGCGTGGCTGCAACCGCTTGTCGATGCACAAAGATAACGGGTTGTGCCTCCGATTTCCAGCGAAACGGACCCGCCCCGGCGTCCGTATCTCATTGCCCGCAAACGAGTTGCGAGTTTACGGACGGAAACTATCTATGTCGGCGACGCCGGACGGAACGAGATTCGACAGTATGCGCTCAACGGAACGTTGGTTCGCGTCGTCCGGCGTACGATCGATCCAGTGCCCAGATCCGGTCGGGCGCACAGGGCGTGGCAACGGAACCTGATTCAATACCTGATGACGGTAAATCAAGGCGCCTCGTGGGTACGCCCGATCGTGGAAGCGGTGCCCGGAAAGCCATTCCACCCGGCGTTCGCCGGCCTGACCGTGGATACCGAAGGCCATTTGTGGGTCAGGGAATGGTCGGACTCGGAGACCGGTTGGCCGGATCAGTGGAGCGTCTTCAGTCCGGAGGGGCGATGGCTCGGCGTCCTCCGCGGACCACCGAATGAGACGGGATCCACGGGCTCGGACCTGCTCTACCTGTGCGGGGAAGTCGCACCCTGCTGGATCGACGGCGATTTCTTCCTGGCCCTGAGAATGGACGAACGGGGCGTCGAAAGGGTGGAGGGCTACCGGGTTCGTCGGCTTCGGTAATCTCCTTGGACGCGCGGGTGGGCACCCCTTGTTTCCAAGCGGACGTGAGCATGTTCCGGGGGGGGCGTCGTCATGTTCGAGGATCCCCATCCACGGCTCGAGGTGAGGACCTACTAGGCCGCTTGCGGGCTAACCATCGTGAAAAAGTTGAGGATGCGGCTCAAGCGGCGATTCCAACGGTGTCGAAGAGTCTTCGCATTTCGTGATGAACACCGGCGTAGCGTTGGTCCAGGACGCTGCTGATACGGGGCTTGGGGGCGCTGCTGGATGTGGACGCCGCCGCAAGGAGTGGCGAGACGACCTTGTCGCGGAGCATTAGAAGCGCGCCGATCGCGCGAAGAGCCGAGGGGTCAACGAGGTATCGGCGTGAACGGGGGATCCTGGCGGCCAACCCCTTGGAGCGGAACTTCCTGAGGTCGTAGGCGGCGCGGCTTGGCGAGTACCGTTCGTCCTTGAGGAGCCGGGCGACCTTGTTGGCGAGTTCCGAGGACGTGAACCCCGCCGGGTTCGGGGAGAGCGCGAGGAGGGCCTGCATCACGGCACGGGCACGAGGACGGTTGATGTCGATGCCACCGACGCGGACTGCGCCGAGGCGGCCCGGCCGGGGAAGCCGGTCGAGGAGCCCCGCACCGACGAAGGTCGTGTCCAGACAGTCGAGCACCTCGACGAAGCGGTCCACCATCCGCCGAAGGGCCTCGACCGCCTCGGGGAAGTACGACGCGCCGAGCCGGCAACCCAGATCGCGGGCATTGTGCGCCATGGCCTCGATGCGAAGGACCCGCTCGCCTTTGGTGTAGATCTTCAGCGTCAGGCGCCCGAAGCGGATGCGCAGGATCGTCAGATCAAACTGAGGTATCTCGAGCGAGACTTCGACGACAGGGGCCCGCGGCTGCCCCTTGTGCCGCCTCGGACGCTGCCGGCGTCCGAAGAGGGTCTTCACGGTGCGCAGGTCCAGAGGGCCCCGGACCCGGTCGATCAGGGCGCTGAAGACCCGGTCCATCCTCCGGCCGCTCGTGAAGAGCAGGTTGCGGCTGTACTCGGCCTGGAAGAGCGAGTAGTGGTAGCGGAACCCCGTCCGCTCCTGAAGCAGTTGTCCTGCTTCGTGAAGGCAAGGTTGCGGCGCTCCGCCTCCTTGGCAACCCACTCATGACCGTTGAGGATCACCAGCGCGTTGAACGGCGGGTGCGGGCAGAAGCGGATGATCATGTGGCCCCAATCGCGGTCCATGATGTGGAAGGCGTAGTGGTTCACCCACGGCCTCGGCACCTTGCGCCTGATCCGCCGGATCCGCCCGTCGGCCGTGTGTTCGACATCCCTTCGAAGAGGACGCCGCCGGCATCGCCCGTCCCGCCCATCGCACTCTGCCTTTCGTCTGATCTCACCCACCTCCGTAAATCTACGACCTGGCTGCGCCGAAGGCGCCCCGTTTCCTGGGCGAAATCCCAGGAAACGCGTAGCGCTAGCCTCCGTGCCGGGCCGTGACGCGGTTAGAGGACGGTTTCAGCGTGGCAGAGGAGGGAAATCCAAGGGGATGATGTGGGATGCGACGAGGCGTCACATTGCCGCAATCGTATTACTTTACAGAATGCATATTATGCGACATTCATAATCGCGCCGGGGTGGCTGGCCAGCACAGGGGGGCCGACCGACGAACCAATGCAACGCAAAGCTTCGGAGGAAGCGAAATGTCTACTACACATGACATAATGTAATGCCCTCTTTACATCGTGAGCAGATGAAGCGGAGCTGGCCCCCGACCCGGATGCATCGCTGGCCGAAGCTCCCATGGCCGCGAGCGGCCACTCCGCGAGCCGAAACCTCGCGGCGCGTTGCTTGCTTCAAGAGGAATGCCGGGAGGGTTTGTCGACGGGTTCCTAACTTCCTAACTCCTAACGCAGGATCGCCGCGACTTCCCCCCTGCGCATCTCGACCACCCCGCGGTCCGGATCCTCCTCGTCCATCTCCCCGAGCAGACGGTCGTAGAGGGCCAGCGCTCCGGCCGCGTCTCCCTGTTCGTGACGCAGGCGAGCGGCGTTGGAGAGTGCCTCGCGGACCTGGAAACCCAACCGGGCCCGGTCGGCCAGCCGCCCGTAGAGCTCCTCGGCCACCTGCAGGTCGCCAATGTCCTCCGAGATCGCGGCCAGCATGGCCGCCGCCTGCGCGCCCAGAGGTTCGTCCACATCTCCGGCCAGGGGCCTCAGCACCTCGGCGGCCGCCTCGAATTCGCCCACCCCCGCGTTGACATGGGCCAGCGCGAGCCGCGCTTCGTCCTCGAACGGCGTCCCCGAGAAACGCTCCACGTATAGTCCCAGGTCTGCCTGGAGTTCAGCGGGGTCGCCCGAGGCCATGCGCATTTGCAGCTCTTCCAGCTGGTTGGCGGCGTTGGAGTGCATGGTATCCCTGTACCGGCCGTAGTAGACGAGGGCCGCGATGCCCAGGCCCAGCACCACGACGCTCAGCGTCACGATGGGACGGTTCCGCTGGGCCCACTGGCTCACCTCGAGGGTGGTCGCGACGAAGGCGTCTTCCTTGTCGAGGGGGCTCTCCGGCTTCGGGGGGCGAGACCCCGGCTTGCGATAGCTTGGCATGTTTGTCGGCTGGATTACTCACGGTGAGCAGACGAAGGGGGAACGGGAAACGATAGTCGGGAGCCCGAGTTCCGGTCAACGGGGGGCGCCGGCGTGGGGCGCCAGAGCTGCGCGGGCACGCCGCCCACCGATGGCTTAGGAGATGATGCGCTGCCCCTCGATGAGCTTCACGACCCACAGCCCCGAGTTCAGGTCGGAGGTGAAGATGTGGCCCTTGTGGATCTGGGCGCCCCACGTCATCCCCCAGTTGGGGACGGTCGTTTCGGCGTCGGTCGTCTTCAGCACGGCGATCTCCCTGCCCTGGCGGTACAGGTCGCCGCGCAGTTCGCCCGAGATGTCGACCACCCGCAGGCCGGCCTGGTAGTACCCGACGTAGAGGCGGTCTCCATCCACCCAGATGTTGTGCGCGCCCGCCTCGGGGACCTCGTAGCGCGCCACCTCGACCGGGTTCTCCGGGTCGGCCAGGTCCAGCACGTGGATGTATCCCCGCGCCTCGATGGGGGCGTCGGCGTTCCAGTCGTCCGGGAAGATCTCGTCGCCCACGAAGAGGTACCGTCCGGCGCGCCATGCAGTGTGCGTGTTCCCGGCCGGATACTTGTAGCGGGACACGAAGGCGGGGTCGGTGGGAGTGCCGCCGTGCGTCCCCGCCCCCGCGTCCAGCATGACCACGCCGTCGTCCCAGTACGAAAGGTACGCGTACCCGTCCTGGACGATGACGTCGTGGAGGGACTTGTTGTCGGAGGGAGGCAGCCCCCAGCGCCCGACCTCGTCGGGGGAGCCCGGATCGGAGATGTCGATGATGTGAATGTCGCGGGTGCCGTTGTGCACGGCGTAGACCAGGTCGCCCTCGATCCACACGTTGTGGACGCCGCCCGGCACCGTGCGCTTGTACTCGGAGATGATGGCCGGGTGGGCGGGCTCGGAGAGGTCGAGGATGACGATGCCGTTCCTGCGGTCCGACGCCCCTTCCCGGGTCAGGATGCCGACGCGGTTGTTCGGATGGATCTTCACGTCGTTGATGCGGCGGGCGTCCAGCTGCACCGAATCGGTGAGGACCGGCCGGTTCGGGTTCGTCACGTCCCAGACCTTCATCCAGTCGTACATGAAGGTCCCGACGTACGCGTAGTCGCGGCCGTCGGCGCCCTCGAAGACCCAGGCGTCGCCCGAGTGGTGATCCGCGGCGGGACCGCGGCCGACCCTGACCAGTTCCGCCTCCGCGATCCGGTTCGACACGACGGCCGACGCGACCGCCACCCGGCCCTCCCCGTACAGCGCCGTGATCCGGTAGGTTCCGGGTTGCTCGGCCACGAACACCCCCTCGGCGCCATCGGCCTCGATCTGGGCACCCGCGCCGCCCACGCTCCACTCCGGGTGGAGCGGTGCCGACGCTTCGGCCCGAAACCGGATGACGTCGCCGGTGCGGGCCCGGACCTCGGCCGGTGTAACCAGGACTTCACCCGGATCGCCGTCCGTGACGGAAACGGCCACGGTGGCGCGGGCCGCGCCCGAGGAAACGGTGACCGCGGCCTCCCCCGCCCCGCGCGCGTAGACGCGTCCCGCGGCGTCCACACCGGCCACGGATTCGTCGCTCGACCAGAACGCGAGGACGGGTTCGCGAACGAGCTCGCCATCCGGCGTCGTTGCCTTGACCAGGATGGGCGCGCTGGTGCCGGCCAACAGGGTGGCCTGCGGGAGGAATGCCTCCAGCGAGGCGACGGGCAGCGCGCGCACGACGACCGTGGCAAACCCCATGACGTTGCCCACCCGGGCGGCGATCCGCGCCTCCCCCGGCGAGACACCGGTCACCCGGCCCGACTGGTCCACCACGGCAACCTCCCGGTTCATCGCGATCCACCGCAGGGGAGGATCCGGGAGCACGGTTCCGTCCTCGTCGCGGACGGTGGCGGTGAGCGCGAACGCTTCGCCCGCGTCCAGGGTCACATGGGCCGGCTCGAGGTCGATCCGGTCCGGTCCGGGGTGCGTCACGGCAAGCAGGAACAGCAGTGTCGTCGTGGTCATCGAAGGGTAGCTCCTCCTCGCGGGTGTGGTTCCGTCGGCAACGGTGCCGTGCCTGCCCGGGGAGATGCGGAATCGTTCCGGGCCGCAGCAACATCGGCCGGAGAAGATACCGTGCGGAAGGACGGGAGTCACGGCGGAAGCCAGGCCGGGGGTATCCGCCCTTGTCCGGGGGTTCCACCTCGCCGATCTTCCATCCGTCGGCAGTCCCCGTAGCTCAGGTGGATAGAGCGACTGCCTCCTAAGCAGTAGGCCCCAGGTTCGAGTCCTGGCGGGGACATTGGGTATCGGGGTTCCGATTCCACCTAATTCGTTCCCGCTAGCCGGGGTGGAGCGTGGTCGCAGTGTGGGATGGACCTGGGGGGCAGGCTCTGGGGTGGCCTGCGGGTTGGGTAGTCCCCTGTCGCTGGGATCCCCTTCGGCGGCCGGTGCTGCCCGATGCCGCGTCGATGTCATTCGGGCAGGTCGCCCAGTACCACCGCCAGACGGGAATCGATTTCCGCCTCTGTGCCCAGTTATTCGTCCCAGATAGTCGAGCGCTAGCGCGTATCCGCATCCGAGACGGCCCAGCCATTCAGCGAGCTGTAGGTAGCTCCGTGGGTCCTCAGCCTCCGCAAACCCTCCGCCGGCCAACGACATCCATCGTACGGACTCCTCTACGGATTCCGCACGGAACCGTACCTTGTCGTGTCGGGCACTTGGAACCTCCCGCATGAAGAGGGGTACGTCTTGAACGAAGACGCCCCATGACTATCGCCGGAGAGCGACACCTACAATGACCGCTCGCGCTCTTTACCTCGCCTTGGCTCTCCCGATGTTCATCGGGTGCACAGACCCCGAACCCCGCTTTGACCTTGCTGGCCTGTGGGTTGACGCGCACCGTGTGGAAGACACGGTGACCATGTATCATGACCTGTCCACGGACTCGTTGTCCGCGTACTGGAGTGACGATGTGGCGTCAGACCCAATGGTCGGAACCGTGGATGGACAGTCGGTCGTCTTACGATTCTATTCCGGGGGCGTGGCCATATTTACCTACAGGGCCATGGTCGAAGACGACGGGGAGACAATCATCGGAACGCTCCAAAGCATGGAAGGAGACGAATTGCCGATGACCCTGTTGAACATAAAGGGGAGATAAACCGCCTTGACAACCCGGAAGGACTGGTGAGGCGGAGGTCCGCGGCGGTGCTGGAGGCTCGGTTCACGGGCTTGGTCGCCCCGCCCCTCGGCCACCAGTGCCCGCAAACCGGACTGCGGCGACCGTTCGCCGGGCGATCCGAACAGTTGCCAGACGGAGTATCCCGTCGTCCTTGTAGACAACGACATTCAGGATGCGGCCTCCGGGAAGCCTACCTCACGAATACCCGGGCGGCTCGCGAGCGGGTTACGCCGTCGAAGTACCCGTACACCCCTTCCCCCTCGATGCCGAAGCCGGGCCACGGGCGCATCAGGGGGTCGCCGGTACCCCAGTGCTTAGTGAAGTTCGTATAGTTCCACCCGATTCCCAGTAGGCGCAGGGAGAAGCGCAGGGGTTTTCCTCGCTGCCTTATCAAGACCGTGTCGGCCTCGGCACCCTCTACAAGCTGGGGGAAGCGGCCGAGATCCTCGACGTAGAGTTCCCTTTCCGTACCGTCTTCCTGTGTTTCGAAGGCCTCCAGGATATCCGCTTGCAGAGTGCCGATATCCGCGCCGACCTGGTACCGGATCGGGATCCGGATCTCTCCGGGATCGTCCGGCAGGGGCAGCCGCAAGGTGTCCGCCGGCTCCACCAGAATCGGTGCGGCGGGCACCACGGTCTCCCCGGTGAACCCGCATTATTCATGAAACTCCGGGTCGGAGGGTAGGATGGGGGGCTGAGCGGCGTTTTGCAACCCGCCGGGCAGGTGCGAGACCGGAAATGGCCGGTCCGGGGGGCGGAAGAGCGGCATTTCGAGTCCGAAAGGGG
>CAZTOF010000544.1:0-1996 GCA_964615515.1 uncultured Gemmatimonadaceae bacterium | reverse complement strand
GCGTGTACTGGGCCATCGTCACGGTCACGACGGTGGGGTTCGGGGACATCACGCCCCAGACCACGGTGGGGCAGATGCTCGCCGCCGCCCTCATGATTCTGGGCTACGGTGTGATTGCCGTCCCGACGGGAATCGTCACCGCGGAGATCACGGGAGGCCGCGAAGCGAAGCTCCGCGCGGCCATGGAGCGGATGTGCCTGCGTTGTGCCTCGCCCGGCCATGACGAGGATGCTCGGCACTGCAAGCACTGCGGTACCGAACTCCTCGAATGAGTCCCTTCTCGTCGCAGGCCCATGCCGCGCGCGGCGACTACTACGAGAGGTTTCTTGCGAGTCCCGAGTACCGCGAGAGTCGAGTCCACAAGGCGGCTGTGGTGGACCGGATCGTCGGGGAGGAAATCCGCGCTGCCGGAGTCGTCGGTGACCTGGGGAGCGGAACGGGTCTTCTCAAGCGCGAACTCGAAAGGTTGAGCGGACAGCGGATCTTCGGCTTCGAGGTGGATCCACGGGTGGTGATCGAGCGGGAGCGTACCTGCGTAGCCGATGGGACCCGCCTTCCGGTGCCCGATGCGTGCTTCGACTTTCTCATCATCAACCACATCTACGAGCACGTGCCCGACCCGCGAACACTCTTCCGGGAGGTGGGTCGCGTCCTGAAACCGGGAGGTTGCGCCTATGTGACGGCGGGCAGTCGCTGGGCCCTCATGGAGCCCCACTATCGGCTGCCCTTCCTCAGTTGGTTGCCGAAGGGGTTGGCGAATCGATACGTGCGGTGGGCGGGACGCGCCAACGCCTACCGGGGCATCCGGTTCCTGGGTTATCGCGCTCTGCGGCGCACCATGGATGTCCCGTATCTCCGAACCACCGACATCACGGAACGCGCGATCCGATCCACGCTGAGGCGGGGAGATGGAGGGAAGTGGCAGCCACTCTGGCGGTTCCTTTCCGCGTTGCCGGCAGTGGTGCGGCGGACCTTTCTGCGCTGGAGTCCGCAATGGTTCTTTTTGCTGAGGCGCAATTGACTTCCGGGCGCGTCGGCGTGTTTTTTCGGGAGACCGGCCGGACACCGTTTCCCAGTGGACCAGGACTCGAATGTCGCCTCTGCTCGCCCCGCGAGGGCCGTCGGGACGCGTGACGAATCGCGCGGGAGTCGCCCTCGCAGGCTTCCTGTGGGCGGCCTGCGTCGCGACGGATCTCGAAGCCCAGGCGCAGGCCGGCGCTGCGGGCGACGTCGACGTCACTTCGCTCCGATCCAGCGTTCCGGTCCCGATCCCTCGTCTGACCGGGGCGATTGACGTGGATGGGGTCGTCGAGGAACCCGCCTGGGACGCGATCGATCCTCTGCCGCTGTTCATCATGTCTCCCACGCACGGCGGCGAGCAGACCGAAGAGACCGAGATTCGTCTCGCGCATGACGACCGGTACCTCTACGTGTCCGGCCGCATGTACGACTCGAACCCGGACGGCATCCGCGTAAACACCTTCTATCGCGACAGTTACAGCGGCGATGACCTGTTCTCGTTCGTGATCGACAGCTACAACGACTACGAGACCGCGCTCTGGTTCGGTACGACCCCCGCCGGCGTGCGCCAGGATCGCTCGATCTCCAACGACGCCGAGTTCAGCGGCGACCTGCCGCCCTTCAACGAGGACTGGAACGCGCACTGGGACGTCCGCACGACGCGCAACAGGGAAGGGTGGTTCGCCGAGTTCCGTATCCCGTTTTCGACGCTGGGATTCCAGGCGCAGGGCGATGAAGTCACGATGGGGATCACCATCTATCGGTACATCGGCCGGAAGAACGAACGCCAGGTATACCCGGCGATCGCGCGGGAATGGGGCCGGCTCGCCTTCATGAAGCCGTCGCAGACGCAGCGCTTCACGCTCCGGGAGGTGCGTCCCACGGCGCCGGTCTACGTGACCCCCTACGTGCTCGGCGGCCTGCAGCAGACGCCCGTGCTGCGCGAGCCGGGCGATGCCGCCGCCTACTGGGCGAC